>JBDKUO010000058.1 GCA_039679645.1 Armatimonadota bacterium | reverse complement strand
TCAGGTGGCATCGGCATTTCTTTGAACTGTGGCATGGCAACCTCCTCATATATAGGAGTTCGACATCCAACACATCAATCCATGCCTGATTCTCAATGTTTTAGAAAATAATTTTGAGACAGCCTCTAAATTCCCGAAATACCTCAATAAACCTAATAATGCTTCTGATAGTTAGAGGTATTGCTCCCGCGACCGTTCTTCGCTGGCATTCCTGCCCGCAAAACCTCAGGTTTTTTACATCAGCTCGTCAAGGGGCGAAGGTTTTCTTAAGTTCAATGTCTAAGAGTCTCATTGTTAGAGTTGTGCAGTCGCGCAAACCGCAATGAGGAGGCTTGACTATGCCTAAGGTTCTTGTCAGCGATAAGTTGGCCAAAGAAGGTATTGATATTCTCAAGCAAGTAGCCGATGTGGATGTGAACACCGGCCTGTCGGAAGATGAACTTTGTAAGATTATTGGTGAGTATGACGGCCTTGTAATTCGCAGCGGCACCACCGTTACCGCGAAGATTCTTGAGTCCGCCAAGAAGCTCAAGATTATAGGCCGGGCCGGAGTGGGAGTCGATAATGTCGATGTGCCGGTCGCGACCGAAAAAGGCGTCATAGTGGTAAACAGCCCCGGTGGCAACACGATAGCTGCCGCAGAGCTTACAGTTGCTATGCTCCTTGCGCTTTCCAGAAATATCCCGCAGGCATACTGCTCCATGTCCGGCAAAGAATGGAATCGCAGCAAGTATGTCGGTAATGAAGTCTATAAAAAGACTCTAGGCATTCTGGGCCTTGGTAAGATCGGCCAGGAAGTTGCCAAGCGGTGCCGGTCGTTCGGGATGCAGGTGATCGCATATGACCCGTTCATCAGCGCTGAAGCCGCCGAATCGCTCGGAGCTGAACTCGTCGAACTGAATGATTGCTTAAAGCGCAGCGATTATATCACTCTGCACCTGCCCAAGAATAAAGACACTCTCGGCATGATCGGCACCAAGCAGTTTGAGATGATGAAAGACGGCGTGCGCATAATCAACTGCGCTCGCGGCGGCATTATTGATGACGCCGCGCTTGCCGAAGCATTGAAAAGCGGAAAGTGTTCTGGGGCCGCATTGGATGTATATGTCTCCGAGCCGCCGGACTTCTCCAATGAGCTTTTCTCGATGCCGAATGTGGTGACCACGCCGCACCTTGGCGCATCGACCAAAGAAGCTCAGACAAATGTCGCTATAGATGTGGCCGAGCAGATTGTGGATGTCTTCCAGGGCAGGTCTGCCAGGAGCGCCGTCAACATGCCCGCGCTTTCAGCAGAGGTGCTGGCAGCGGTCGCGCCATTTTTGCCGCTTGCCGAAAAGATGGCGTCTCTCGTCTCCCAGACAGTTGAGGGTAGGCCTTCTCAAATCACTATCAAGTACGGCGGCGAGATTGCCTCTTATGAGGTCGGGCCTGTTACACGGTCTGTGCTGGTAGGTCTCTTGAGGCCTGCTATGGGCGAGGGCGTGAACTCCGTCAATGCGCCTCTTATGGCTAAGACCAGAGGTTTGGACGTGGTAGAGAGCAAGTCACCGGAGGGGGGAGATTATTCGTCACTGCTCACGATCAGCATAAAGACAGACAAGGGCGAATATGATGTTTCAGGCACGCTCTTCGGCGCCAAAGATATGCGTGTAGTGAAGATGGGCGGTTACCCGATGGACCTCATCCCTGAGGGTCATGTGTTGGTTTCCATGCACACGGACAAGCCGGGAGTAATCGGCAATGTTGGTACCGTTCTCGGTAATGAGGGTATAAACATCGCAAGCATGTTTGTCGGGCGCAAGACTGCCGGTCAGACCGCGATCATGGTCCTTAATGTGGACTCTGAGATTCCCGCGTCGGTGCTGGAAAAAATCATGAAAATAGAAGGAATCGAAACTGCAAAGCAGGTAACTCTATAGCATAGACACCGAACAATCGAACTGTAGTAGATAGGCTCGCTCTGAAAGTTGGGGCGAGCCATAGTTTTGAGGTAAGTCGTGTTCCTGCAAAACAGAGTGCCGCCAAAGGTGCGTAATACCTATAATAAAGATGCGTGGGCGGGCATCTTAGGCTCTGTGATGACCGGGCTGACGGTTCCCTTTATCGCGATTATCGCGCGCGAACAGCTCAAAGCCAGCATTTTTGAGATCGGCATAATCACGGCGGTACCCGCAGGAGGCAGCATTCTGTCGCTTTACTGGGCGCACATAATGAAAGGGCGGTCTGCAATGGCATTTGCGGTCTGGCCGGCTGTCATCTGTCGAGCGTTGCTGCTTCTGACATTGTTTGCAGTCAATTCATGGTCGTTCGTCACAATCATAGTATTATTTTGGATCATCACTACGGTTCCTGGCCCTGCCTATTCCGTACTGATGAAAGAGATGTATCCCGACAGCGATCGTGTTCGGATCATGTCTTACGTGCGTGTCTGCATTGTCATTACCTCCATTATTGTCGCTGCCGCCGCAGGGCCTCTGTTAAAGATCGTAAGCTATCGATATGTTTTTGCGATTGCAGGGGTATTTGGAATAGGTTCTGCTCTATGCTTTAACCGGATTCCAAGTGCTGCTGTCGTCGCAGGGTCGTCAGAGAGCTTTATGCATATGATTGCCGAGGCGATACGGGCTCTGCGGAAAGATCACGCGTTCAGGTGGTTTTGCGGAGGAGTGTTTATCTTCGGCGCGGCCAATCTGTTCGCCATACCGATCTACTCCATTTATCAGGTCGATGTGCTCCATGTCGATACGCGGTGGGCGTCTGTGTATTCAGTCGTGGGCCAGATTGTTGCAATGGGGGCTTATTTTTACTGGGGGCCATATGCAGATAGAAAAAGGCCTGCTTTAGTCTCAATTATCAACACAGCCCTGTTTTGCGCCATTCCGATCAATTACTTGTTCGCATCGCATGCGTGGATGCTGATACCGACATGCGTGATCGGTGGGATTGCAAATGCGGGGCTCGAACTGTCATATTTCAACAGCATACTGCACTACGCTCCCAGCGACAAAGTGACGTTGTATCAGGGTATTTTCGCCAGTCTCATGGGGATACGCGGCATCAGCATACCGTTTATAAGTGCAGCGCTTGTGCAGAATGAGCTTCTCTCTATGCAGACAGTATTTATTATAGCGGCATTAGTGACGGCTTTGGGCGCGGTGGCTCAGATATATGGTGTGCGCAGATATGAGACGTGAAAAAGAAGAGCGCAAAATACATATTGGTGCGCTCTTCACAACATCTTCAAAGTCTTTTCCATGGTATTGCGCTGGACTACTTTTTTTTCTGCTGTTTCTGTTCCTGCGCCATTCTCTCTTTCATCCTGGTGCTGCGCATTTCGCCTCCGCGGCGTCCGATTTCGGCATAGAACTCCGACCCGCGTTCCTGCTTGACTGTCTCTCCGCCTTTTTTGCCTATTTCTCGATAGAACTGCGGCCCATATTTCTTTTTGACCGCTTCACCGCCTTTGCGTCCGGCCTGTTTGGCCAGTTCAGGGTTTGCGGCGAACCCGCCGGATTGATCGTGTTCATGTGAACCGCGATGCGCCTCCGCAATTTTCTTTGCGCCGACAGACCCGCGCCGTGGTCCTGGTTTCTCTTCGACCATGAGGACACCCCCTCCCAAAAGGTTGTAACTCGCCATCCCCGATAGGTGTCGAGTGTTGTCGGAATTGTCACAGATACACGAGTATCCGCCTGAGAGATACCCATTTATGCCCGTAAGAAAAACAGAATGTTAGGAATATGGCCTAATGGTGTCGCGGCTGTCAACTGCAGGAACACAATATCCGATTGCTGAGCGAAATATTGCTGGGGAGGAGCAAGTCAGGAAAATCCTAAGCAATGTACGTTTAGTAAATTGCACGATTGCTTGTGGTTTTAGTGGTGCAAAAACTATAGCGTCGTGAAAGCGACTTACCGCGAATTACTTAGCTTGCTTTTAGTTTGATTGAGAATTCGAATTCTTCCGGTTTGAGCAGATACTTTTCCCAAGGACCTGGGCCGCAGCTTGCGGAGCCTATGCCGTTGTGTCGATAGTCGAGGTTAAGTGTTATCTCATTTCGTGGTGCAAGGTCAAATGTATGCCGGGCATTGTCGAGGTCCTCTGTCGTAAAGCGATGCGCGCTGAAATCGAGTGCAGGCGTACCGATCGCTGTCAGAGACGCACCAAGGCTGTTTTTCAGAGTGACCCATTTCACATCCGTGCGGTTACCGTTTTCCTGAGGGAAAATATAGGGCGTGTAGAGATCGTCTACGTTCATTGAGTGCAGACCGATACGTCCGGCCTGTTTTGTGTCTACGTAACATTCGCCCGGCCCTCGGCCAAACCATGACACCTGGTCCATATCGTTTGGAACGGTCATCTGCAGGCCGATCCTCGGCAGAGTCTCCGGCCAGTCACCTGTGGGAATGCCGTGGACATCTATTACGATTTCACCATCGCCATATATAGTGTATATATATTCACACTCAAATGCGCGGTCATATATTGGAGGAGCGATGCGCACTATTGCATGTATCTTGACCGTGTCGGACTTTGGCCTGCTCACCTCGACGGAATCAGTCCGATGCTGGAGCCGGTGCAGGCCTGCATTGCGCCAGGAATCAGCCCATATCTTGTCGTTGTCGATGAGTGCGCGCCGGAAATTGAGTCTCGGCCCGGAATTGAGCAGCTTTTTGCCTTCATGGCGCCAGTCACATATGATCGCATGGACCCTGTCGAATGTGATATCAAAATCGCTTCCCACGATCTTTATGACAGTATCGTCTTCTCGCATAATAAGCGGTTCTGAGATGGTTCGACCATCTGCTTTAGCGCTGACAGGCAGTCTGAACTGTGTCCAAGCCACTTCATGGCCGCGATCTACCCATGTCTCGTCGCATGCCAATGTAAATGAGAGAGTCAGATAGCACTCTGCGGCTTCAGGCATGTTATAGGGTAAAGTGATATCAACAGACTTATGTGCCTCGACGTGTGGAATGTCAGCTTTGCCGCTTTGGACATGTTCGCCGTCTGCTTCGATTGACCAGGTAAGTTCAAGATGGTCCAGAGACCGGAAGTCGTAGAGATTAGTGATCCCGAAGCGGCCCGAGGCAAGGTCGATTGACTCGACTTTAACTGGCTCGATCACTTTCTTGTACTCGATCAGGCCGGGAGAGGGCTTTCTGTTGGGGAAAACAAGCCCATCGCATACGAAGTTGCCGTCATTGGGCTGATCACCGAAATCGCCGCCATATGCAAAATAATCATGGCCATCATCCGTACGCTGCCTGATGCCGTGATCGCACCACTCCCAGATGAACCCGCCCATCAGGCGCGGATAAGCGTAATATGCCTCCCAATATTCCTTCAGCCCGCCGGGTCCGTTGCCCATAGCATGAGCATATTCGCACTGGATGAAAGGCATCGTCTTGCAGTTGCGATGCGCGCCCTTGATCTTGTATTCGCCTTTGCCTAACTTGATCACGTCGTTCAGATGGAGATACATCCGGCTGTAGACATCGGCTACTTCGAGTTTATAGTCGCCTTCATAGTGGATCGGACGGGTCGGATCGAGTTCGCGTGTTTTTGCTGCCATCGCTTTATGGTTGCATCCCAAACCGGCTTCATTTCCCAAGGACCACATTATAATCGACGGATGGTTCTTGTCGCGCTCGATCATGCGGACCATGCGGTCGACACATGCGCTCTCCCAAATCGGATCGTTAGTCGGGTTTCCGCGCCAGTCCGGCTGCAGACCGAAACCATGTGTCTCCAGGTCGCACTCATCTATCAGATAGATGCCGTAGTAGTCGCACAAGTCATACCAGCGCGGGTCGTCAGGGTAGTGCGATGTGCGCACTGCATTGATATTGTGCCTTTTCATCAGCAGGATATCGTCAACCATGGCCTGCAAAGGCACTGCGCGACCAAGGTCTGTATGGAACTCATGGCGGTTCACGCCTTTGATCTTGATCGGGACGCCGTTTACACAGAAGACGTCACCTTTGATCTCTACCTGGCGGAACCCGACTTTGACCGGGATTACTTCGACAACGTTTCCGCTGCCGTCCTTAAGAGTGACCAGCAGAGTATACAGATATGGCGTTTCAGCAGACCATTTCTTTGGCTCAGCGACATTCACTTCTGCACCGATACGAGTGTCCGCGCTCGCCGCAACATTAAAGCTGTTTGTCCAGGCCGCGACTTCCTTGTTTGCATCATCCAACAATACAGCACCCAGTGTCAGGTCATCTGCCGCTTGGTTCGAGTAGTTCTGCACATTGCAACTAAAGCTCAGAATAGCGTCGCGATAGTTTTTATCAAATGTGGTGCGGACAGATATATCACGGATGTGGGTTTTCGGCGCGGCGATGAGATATACGTCGCGAAATATCCCGCTGAGCCACCACATGTCCTGGTCTTCGCAGTAGCTGCCGTCCGACCATTGAAGAACACGAACGGCGATAGTGTTTTTACCTGTGCGGACATATTCAGTAATATCGAACTCGGTAGGAATCCTGCTTCCCTTACTGAAACCGACCTCGACACCGTTCACCCATACATAAAAAGCTGAGTCCACACCCTCGAACCGAAGGAAAATTTGTTTGTCCGACCACTGCTCGGTTATCTCAAAATTGCGCAGATATGAGCCTGTGGGGTTATCGGTCGGGACATGCGGCGGATCGACCGGGAATGGATACATCACATTCGTATAGTGCGGATGACCATATCCCTGCATCTGCCAGTTGCCCGGCACATTGATGGCATCCCATGAAGAGGCGTCAAAGCCCTCAGCGAAGAAATCCTTAGGCGCGGACTGCGGGTTCTGGGAATAATTGAACTTCCAACTACCGTTCAACAGAACAAACCACGGCGATTTTTCTCTCTCGTCGGTGGCTGCGCTGTCCTTATCAGGGTAGGGGAATATATGCGCCCTTGCGGGCAGTCGATTGCGGTGGATCAGCTCAGGGTTTTCCCAGTCGTTCTTCATCATGCGCCCTTTATACAGAAAAAGCGGAAAGCTTGAGCCTCGCGATTCCGGGCTTTCCACTTTCTGCTTTCCACTTTCAATCTATTGTGGTTCCGGGGCCTGGAGTCGAACCAAGACTCACGGCTCCAAAGGCCGTTGTTCTGCCATTGAACTACCCCGGATAACCGAGTTCATTATAATGGCAATTTACCCAGTAGTCAAACCTGATTGCATGCAGTTTCTGGTTTGCATTGGTCTTGCAAAAGGCACTTGCGTCTGATATACTATATTAGAACTGGTTGGCGACGTTGTAAGAGTGGGAGTTGCGCCCACTCTTTTGCGTTTGCCATGGTATCGGGAGAAAAACGGCTAATGAATGCAGATTTCCTGGATGCTCTCCGGCAGATAGAAAGAGAAAAAGAGATACCTCTTGAGGTATTGCTTTCGGCTATAGAATCCGCGCTCGAGACCGCGTATAAGAAGAACTACGCGACTACGGGTGATATACGTGTACGCGTCAGCTCATCCAAGGGAGGCTTCCACGTCTATTGTGAAAAGGACGTGGTTGAGAATGTCGTAAATGAGCATACAGATATAACAATCGAAGAAGCGCGTCAGCATGATTCTGATGTCAAGCTTGGAGATACAATTGAAATAGAAGTTACGCCGGAAAACTTCGGCAGGATAGCTGCTCAGACGGCGAAACAGGTTGTGGTCCAGAGGATCCGTGAAGCCGAACGCGAGAGAGTATACGAAGAGTTCGGCGACAGGGTCGGCGAAGTGCTTACATGCACGGTCAGCCGCCGTGAGCAGAGGAACGTGTTCGTTAACCTCGGCAAAATTGAGGCTCTGCTGCCGCCTGCCGAGCAGGTGCCGTCGGAGCCATACAGGTTCAATGACAGGCTGAAAGTATATGTGCTGGAGGTCAGGCGGACTCCCAAAGGACCTCAGGTCGTGGTTTCGAGGACTCATCCCAGTCTGATCAGACGACTCTTTGAGTTTGAAGTCCCTGAGATCGCCGATGGGATTGTGGAGATAAAATCGGTAGCTCGTGAACCTGGTGCGCGCACCAAGGTTGCCGTCAGCTCTAATGACGAGAAAGTCGATGCGATGGGCGCATGTGTAGGCCACAGGGGTGCGCGTGTGCAGTCCATCGTCAACGAACTATATGGCGAGAAAATCGATATCGTTCGATGGAATGAGAATATAGAGAAATTCATCGGCGAGGCGCTTTCTCCCGCTAAGTCGATCTCGGTGAAGTGTAATGATGAGAGCAAGACTGCTCTGGTCATAATGCCGGACAGCCAGCTTTCGCTTGCCATAGGCAAGTCAGGCCAGAACGTGCGGCTTGCTGCGAGACTCACCGGTTGGCGGATAGATATTCGCAGCGAGTCTCAATTGGCAAAGGCTGCGCTTATGGGTGAGGATCTGGATGAAGAACCGGCAATCGTGGCGGTTCCTGATATTGCTGCGCAGGAGGACGAGCCGGAAGAAGTCACCGAGGACTAGATGAGCGGACAGACGCGGAAGGTTCCGATAAGGACTTGTGTGTCGTGCCGCGAGACTTCCGAAAAGAAGCGGCTTATAAGGATCGTTCGTACCGGCACTGGTGATGTGGTTATCGACCCGAGTGGCAAAATGCCGGGCAGGGGCGCATATTTGTGCAGTGCCAACAAATGCATTCAGTTGGCTATTAAGGCCAATAAACTTGGTAGGGCGCTTAGGTGTGAGATTCCGGAGTGCCTGAACGAGGAACTAAAAAAACTTGTGGAAAATGAGCAATGATGGGAAGTAATGTGATAATGATGGGGATATGGTCTATGATAGCTGAATAACACTGGCATCCGTGTTCTTTGGTCATTCATTCCGCCTGTCGTCCTCTCGACTTCTCCTCTCGTGCCTCTATTGCATATTCTATATTTCAATAACCTAATTTCTAATTCGGTGGAGGTGGACAAAATATGAGCGAGATTAAAGTACATCAGCTCGCAAAGGACCTTGGGATCACAAATAGTGACCTGCTCGCCGTCCTAAAGGATTTGGGCGTGGAGGCCACGAGTGGGTCTACGGTTCTTGACGACTCCACCGCCCAAACTGTCAAAGATATGATATCCCAGGATAAGGGTGTCATAGATCAGGCCAAGACAATCGAAATACCGCAGTCGCTTTCAGTCAGGGAACTGGGTGAGGCGCTTGGAGTTAATACGGCAGATGTCCAGAAGAAGCTTGTCGAGATGGGAATTCTTGCGAGTGTAAACCAGCAGGTCGGCGCGGATGTGGCCAGCAAGGTGGCGGAAAAGTGGGGGTTCTCGGTCAAGATTGTCGCCAAGAAAGAGGCGCGCGAACAGAAACCTGCTAAGCTGGCTCCGCAGCCGAAGTCAAAGCACGCAAGTAAGATGCAGCCCAGACCGCCGGTAATTACCGTTATGGGTCATGTCGACCATGGCAAGACCACTCTGCTCGATGCGATCCGCCGCACAAACGTTACCGAGCAGGAGTTCGGCGGGATCACGCAGCACATCGGCGCATATCAGGTAGATTGGAAGGGCAAGAAGATCACCTTCCTCGATACACCTGGCCATGCGGCGTTTACTGCAATGCGCGCAAGAGGCGCCAGCGTGACCGACATCGCAGTGCTTGTGGTCGCTGCCGATGATGCGGTCATGCCTCAGACTATTGAAGCGATCGACCATGCCAAGGCTGCAGGCGTTCCGATTATTGTAGCGATAAACAAAATTGATAAACCCGAAGCCAATGTCGAGCGCACCATGCAGCAGCTTATGGAGCACGATCTGATGCCGGAAGAATGGGGCGGCGACACTATCATAGTAAAGACCGCGGCCAAGCAGCACAAAGGTATCGATGAACTTCTTGAGATGATACTGCTGGTCGCAGAGATGGCTGATCTGAAGGCTGAGGTCTCAGCGAGCAAGGTGCAGGGAAGTGTAATCGAGGCTCAGGTCGATCCGCACAGAGGACCGGTTGCTACTGTTCTTATCCAGCGGGGAACGCTGAAAATAGGGGCTTCTCTGGTAGCCGGTGAAGCATACGGCAAGATCAAGGCTATGTTCGACGACAAGGGAGAGCGTATAACCAAGGCTACTCCGTCGACTCCGGTTGAAATCCTGGGTCTTTCGACTGCGCCGCAGGCCGGTGATCGACTCGAATCGGCAAAGGATGACAAGGAAGCCAGAGCGATCGCTGAAAAGCGCGTTGCGGAAGCACGTCAGGAGCGTATCTCGGCAACAAGCAAGATCACCCTCGAAGACTTATACAAACATATACAAGAAGGCGTCGTAAAGAAGCTTGGTGTAGTCCTGAAGGCCGATGTCCAGGGTTCTGAGGAAGCAGTCAGACAGTCTCTTCTCAAGATCGAGCACGAAGAGGTCCGTGTGGAGATAATTCACTCCAGCGTCGGAAACATCAACGAGTCGGATATTCTGCTGGCGACCGCATCCAACGCAATCGTGATTGGCTTCAATGTAAAAGTGGCTCCAGATGCCGCAAGGATGGCTGAAGCCGAGCATGTGGAGATCAGGACATACAACGTTATCTATGAACTCACAAAAGATGTCAGAGGCGCGATGGCAGGCCTGCTTGAACCGGTATTTGAAGAAATCAAGCTGGGTGAGGCAGAGGTCAGAGCTACATTCAGAGTGCCCAATCAGGGCCTGGTTGCCGGTTGTTATGTCACCGATGGCCGTGTAGTCCGAAACGAGAGCGTCAGGGTTCGCAGAGACAATGAAGTGATCTATGAAGGCAAACTTGACTCACTGCGCCACGTCAAAGACGAAGTAAAAGAGATGGCTCAGGGTTATGAGTGCGGCATTAGAACTACCGGTTTCAACGACTACCAGGTCGGCGATATCATAGAGGCATTCACCAAGAAACAGATCGCGCGCGCGATTTAATAATTAGTATTTTATTTTCGATATTTCGATGGTCAGGGATTCCCCAAGATTCGGGATTCGCGATGCTCGATGGTCCGGGATTTGAATCCCGGACCGATGTATCGGGGATTTTATCCCCCTAAATAGAAGCTAGATAGATGTCCGGTGTCCAGCCGGGCATTTTGATTTGGTGATTGATATGGTTATCGGGATACTCTCTGTTGATCTGTCCGTGCCCGGCAGCGATACGCTAAAGGACAAAAGGCAAGTCATTAAGAGCCTTCTGGATACGATCCGCAACAAATTCAACGTTTCGGCTGCTGAAGTCGGTCATCTCGACTCGCACAGACGCGCGGAACTTGCTTTCGCATGCGTGAGCAATGAACAGTCGCTTGTCAATAGCATGCTCAATAAGATCATGGAGTTGATAGAATCGAACCCGCTTTGTGAAGTGGTCGAGTCCGATATGCAGTTCGTATAAAATCCGGTCTCGAAAGGAGGCCATAAATAGTGAGTACACGACAGGAAAAAATACAGGGACTTCTCAAGGAAGAAGTCAGTGAGATACTGCACCGCGAGTTCAAAGACCCCCGGCTGGGTTTTGTGACAGTGACCGATGCCGAGATTACATCGGATCTGCGGCACGCGCGCGTGTTCGTAAGCGTATTAGGAACTGATGAAGAACGCAGCGCGAATTTGGCAATATTAAAAAGGGCCGAGCACTTTGTGCGGCAGGCCTTGGGTAAACGAATCCACATGAAAACTCTGCCCGAGATTGAGTTTAAGCTCGACACCTCTGCAGATAAGGGCATAAGGATTTTCGAGCTGCTGGAAGAAATCAAGCATGATGACGAAGAACACTCTTAAAGACGCCTGGAGACGCCTTGCAAAGGGCAAATCGTTTGTCCTGGCGTGTCACCAGCGTCCCGACGGCGATACGCTCGGCAGCGCGCTGGCTCTGGCGCATATACTGCGCCGGATGGATAAAGATGTAGTCGTCCTTGCAGAAGACGGCGTGCCGGACAACTACACATTCATTCCCGAGTCGGATACGATCCTTACGCAGACCGACAGGCGGGACTTTGATATAGGTGTGCTCATCGACAGCGAGGGCCTCAAGCGCATCGGGACCGCAAGCGAGGCTGTCTCAAGCGCAAAAGAGACTGCATGCATTGATCATCATGTTCCAAACGGCGGGTTCGGCGATATCCGCGTGGCGGATAGGACTCTCAGCTCGACCGCTGAAGTGATGGCTGAGTTCTTTGATGCAAATGAAGTCGAGGTCGACCAGATTGCCGCGACTCAGCTCCTCACCGGCCTTATTGCAGATACGGGAGCTTTCAGGTTCGCCAACACTACCGCCAGGACGTTTGAGATCGCAGCGCATCTGCAATCACTAGGCGCGCAGCCGTCCGTCATTGCGCGTGAAGTGTATGAAAGCAGGCCGCTTCGCTCAGCAAGGCTCCTTGGCAGGGCGCTGACCTCACTTGAAACTGACGAGTCCGGGCGCGTGGTTTGGGCTTCAATAACTCAGAAAGACCTCGATGATCTTGGCGCAACCGACGCCGATACGGATTCCATAGTGAATCAAGTCGCTGCAGTAAAGGGGCCGAAAGTCGCAATACTCTTTCGCGAAACAAAACCCGATTCTATCAGGATCAGCCTCAGGTCGCGGGACGGCGTGGACGTAAACCAGATTGCAAAGGTCTTCGACGGCGGCGGGCATGTCGCTGCCGCGGGCTGCCATTACGACGGCTCACTGGAGGATGCCAGGAAAGCGATCGTGGCTGAGGTCTTGAGATGGATGGAGTCGTAAACGTCCGCAAGGGCAGCGGTCCGACCTCGCACGATGTAGTTTATGACATCCGACGTATTTTCGGCCAGAAAAGGGTAGGGCACGCCGGCACACTCGACCCCATGGCGACAGGTGTGCTTGTAGTATGCCTCGGCAGGGCCACTCGCATCGTCGAATACCTCATGGGAACCCCCAAAGAATACATAGCCAGGATGGTTTTGGGGCAATCCACAGACTCAGAAGACTCCACAGGCGGCATAACTTCGGAGACTGACGCATCTTTTGTGACTCGTGAAGTTCTAGAAACTGCTGTCAAGTCATTTGTCGGAGAGATCATCCAGGTTCCGCCGATGGTCTCTGCTGTTAAACATGAAGGTCAAAGGTTATACAAACTTGCACGCCAAGGTAAGAGCGTCGAGCGTGAGGGACGTAAAATAACTATTTACTCACTTGATCTTCTAGACTTCGCCCCTGGAAACCAGGCCCAGGCTCAGATACGTGTGGAGTGTTCCAGCGGGACATATATCCGCACGCTCTGCTCGGATATAGGCGATAGACTCGGATGCGGCGCGCATATGTCCGCTCTTGAGAGAACCAGGGTCGGCAGCTTTACTATTGAGAAATCACTTACAATTGATCAACTTTATACAGCTAAAGACGAAGGACACTTGGGCAGCTTTGTCTCGGATATAAACACGGCTCTTGAGGGTATGCCGTCCATCGTGGTGTCTGAGCAGGGCGCTGATGATATTCAGCATGGCAGAATGGTTGCTGTTGGCAGCGAGTATAAGACCGGTATAACTGTTCGCGCTCTTTCAGATGATGGCAATTTGATTGCGGTTTGCGAAGTAGCTGATTTAGATGGGAGCCGGATTCTCAAGCCCAGGAAAGTGTTAAGCGTGTAATAGTGTCTGTTACTAAAAAGAATACCTGCTCGCCAGCGAACCGGTGGCAAATCCTGGCTGCGATGCTGGTCATACTCATAATGACCCCTCTCGACGGCACTTCCGTAAATGTTGTTCTCCCGATTATTCAGAGAGAATTTCATCTTGCATTATCTCAGATAGCGTGGGTCTCGCTTATCTATCTCCTCTTCTTGACCAGTTTCATACTCCCGTTCGGGCGTGTTGGTGACATCTGGGGCTTTCGCAGGGTTTTTCTTGCAGGTGCTCTGATATTTGTTTTGTCGTCGCTCATGTGCGGATTGGCGCCAGTCTTTCATCTGCTCATTATTGCACGTGTGGTTCAAGGGATAGGCGCATGCATGCTCATGTCTGTCAGCTCCGGCTTGACCACGGCAATTTTTCCCGCCAATGAACGGGGGCGAGCGCTTGGAGTTGTGGGAATGGTTATCGCGGTTGGGGCTATCATTGGTCCATCATTCGGCGGTTTCCTTACCAGTATTGGCGGATGGCGACTGATATTTTTCATAAACATTCCAATAGGGGCTGTCGGGCTGTTCCTGTGCAATAGAATGTTACCGGAGATCCGGCCAGACCGGACGGGCTCAATCGACTGGACCGGAGCGTTTATGCTTGTTGTGTCTCTCGGCAGCTTTATGCTTGCAGTCACGCAGGGCGAGTACTGGGGCTGGAAGTCGCCTGCCGTATTGGGGCTGACAGCGGTCTGGCTTATGTTTGGAACCATGTTCCTTGTGATGGAATCGAGATCACACTCGCCCATACTTGATCTGAGCCTCTTTCATCACCCGGTATTTACCGGCGCGAACATCGCTCTCACAATGAATTTCATGAGCCAATTCTGCATGAGCTTTCTGGTCCCAAAGTATCTTATTGATGTAATGCATATGCCAATAGGCCGGACGGGATTGGTGATGATGGCGACTCCTATCGCAATTTTTGTCCTTGCCCCATTTAGCGGCGCGCTGTCAGATAAAATAGGCACGCGTCCTCTTGCAGTAGCAGGAGAGTTGTTGGTTACGTTGGGACTGGCAAGCCTGGCGTTCACTGTGCCTTATAAAAACCTGGCTTATGTGGTTTCATCACTTGCCGTGCTGGGAGTGGGCGCGGGACTTTTTCAGTCACCGAACAACAGTGCGATCATGGGCAGTGTCCCGCGTGACCGTCTGGGGACTGGGAGCGCCGTGTTGGCCGCCATGCGCAACCTTGGTATGGCTCTGGGCATAACCGCCGCCAGCGTTTCGGCGACACTCGGAATGGGCCATTTTATACGCACCCATGCAGGGATGACGGCTCAGTCATTGCTCTATGGTATTCAATTTTCGTTCTTTACAGGGACGGTATTTGCGTTTATGGGTGTTCTGGCAAGTGCAGTCCGGCCCGATACAAAGACACATCAGACCTTGAGAGAAAACGGATGAACATAGAAAGAATACACATACCTGCAGCGGATGGAGCATATATCCCAGCTGTTTTTATTGCACCCGAGTATCAATCGGGAAGCGTTGTGCTTGTGCATGGATATGGCGGGTGCAAGGAAGAAATACTGGGCATTGCCTGGAGGATTGCCGAGATTGGCCTTAGAACCTGTGCAATTGACCTGAGCGGGCATGGCGAGAACCTCAACACGTTCGGTGACAGGATTCTTGACGACATAGAAGCTGCGATAGCGTACTGCCGGACATTTGGAAAAGTTGCGGCTGTGGGTCATTCACTTGGCGGCAGGCTGGCGCTCATAAGCTCAGCGGATTATGCCATAGGTATCTCACCCGCTGCATGTGATTCGTTTAGAGATCAGACTTATAAAGTGCTCAAAGCTACACGCAGTTATCGTGTAATGAATGGTTCTATGAGCATGCTCAGGTGCGTTCTGAAGGATATCCCTGCATGGCAACCGGACAATGACAAAAAGAGTCTGGTGTTGTTCGGGTCAAGGGATCTGCCTGAAATTTCTGCATTCTGCCGGTCTCTGGATTCGCCTAAAATAGAGATAGAAAATGCCCTCCACAGCGATATATTTACTATGGAGTCTACGTTCTGCGCTGTGGCGGAGCAGTTGAATGATTGGTTTTACTGAGACTAAAAATGATACTTAAGCCTGTAATAGTGATCGAATGGGTTATAGGACATAATGCTAGTCGGGATGTTCATTTGATACCGCGAAAAAGTCATCGCATTGATATTACCTGTGTATTGTGTAAGCAAATCAGCCAAGCTCATGATATAATGTGATAGCTGGCCAACAGAAAACGGAGGACGCTATGAGTTGGCAGTGTTCGTCTTGTGGATATCCGCACAACCCAGATAACCTCGAAAAGTGTTACAAATGCGGAACGGCAAAAAGTGGAATCGATGCACAAATTGAAGATAAGCCCGATCAGCCTGAAGAGGACAACACCGAAGCTGAAAAGCAAGATAGCCCTCCCGCGCCGGTGCAGCAGAAAACCGATAACACGGGTTGTTGCTGCGCCTTCCTTGTGCTGATTGTGCTCTTTTCAATCTTTGTGGTTAGAGGGTGCGAGTCTCTCTGTGAGTCTACGCCCGAAGACAAGGAAGAGGACGTAGAACACCATGCATACATAGCCTCTCAAAACTATGTTGAAAAGTTCTTGAAATGTCCTTCTACTGCAAAATATCCTCTTTGGTTAGATGCAAGCATAACCCGTAGCGGTTCTAGGTTTTACATTTCTTCCTACGTCGATTCTCAAAACTCATTCGGCGCTATGGTACGCAGCCAGTATTATGCCGAGATGGAAAAAAGCGGGTCGGGTGAGTGGAATTTTGATTGCAATAAACTCACTATAGATGGGATTAATTGTATAGGCGGAGATGCTTCCGGGTCTGACTCTCAGTAACACATGCGGTAGCCTGCCGGAACGTGCAAAACCTGGGCTATTTGAGCCATAGCAAGAGTTAGAAAGACAGATCGTGTTCTCCCCTGAGTTATGGTTTAATAAAGCAACATCCGTCAAATCATCTAGTCTAGGTCACTTCCTCACTATCGCATCAGACATCCTCGCCACCCGAGCCATCTCCCTGACATCGTGCACCCTCACAATATCCGCACCATTGGCAATAGAGATAGCGACAGTTGCTGCAGTGCCTTCGACGCGGTCAGTAGGCGGTAGGTCTCCCAGCACTTTACCGATTGTAGACTTGCGTGATGTGCCTATCAATATCGGCCTGCCTATGGATTTCAGCTCGCGGAGCCTGCGCATAAGTTCGAGATTATGTTCAACACTTTTGCCGAAACCTATCCCTGGGTCGATTATGATCAGTTGCTCATCTACTCCTGCCTCGGTCAGCGCTTTTACTCTATCTCGCAGAAAGCCGCTGATCTCGCCCAGCAGATCATCATATTGCGGATTTATCTGCATGTTCTTGGGCGAACCTTTGATGTGCTGGATAACAACTGCGCATTTCTTTTCGGAAAGCAGCAAAGGCATATTGGAGTCAAACGTACCGGCGCTGATGTCGTTGACTATCAACGCTCCTGCATCAAGCGCAGCCCCGGCTGTTTCGGACTTGTATGTGTCTATCGAAATTGGAACGTTTATCCTGCAGGCCAGTTTGCTGATCACCGGTGCAACGCGTCTGATCTCCTCATCAGCAGGCACTATATCCGATCCGGGGCGGGTGGACTCTCCGCCGATGTCGATAATATCCGCGCCGTCCTCGACCATCTTCACTGCAGCATCTACTGCGGTCTCTACGTCTGTAAACCGTCCACCGTCCGAAAACGAATCGGGGGTAACATTGAGTATCCCCATAACCAGCGTTTGAGAGCCGATCTTGGCGAACATGTCAGCGAGTTTCGCGTCCAATGCGAGTGCAGATGTGGGGACTATCGGCAGAGAGTCGAAATGCCTTATAGCAGACTCTATCTCGGCGGCAAGTTCTTTGCACCCGAACCCCTGTTCCAGAAGTGAGCGCAGCACATATTGAAACTGTTTGCGCGTGCCCATCAGGACCATGTCGGTATTAGTGACTTTTGCTACGATGACATCTTTGTTGACGGCGGCATCTCCTCCAGCGGATAGAAACGCTTCCTTGAGGATATGCGCGATAGGGCATCGCACATTCTCAAGTTTTACCAGATAGTGCTGCGCTTTGGGCAGCATATGTCGAATACCGGCTTCCTCTGCTCCTACCAGTCTGATCTCCCGGCCGATTTCTGCGTCATTTGCCGGGCATAGAACTCGCGCGTTATGAGCCATTGTCACCACCTCAAAATACCATTCGGCATATTGAAGCAGCATTCCTGCTATTTGTGCCTGCGCCCATGGCACGCGCTTTGCATAATATAAGATAGGTTGGAGGAAAAGATATGATAAAAGTGAGGATTAGAGTTAACCGTGCCAAGAAGAGCGGCAATCCTGGAATACCGACTGCATGGACCCAAATGGCAAAGACTCTCTCATCCGTTTGGGATACGGGCAATTACGAGTGATTATCACCACACAGCCAAAACGAACTGAGCTTGAAATTCAGACTTCTGAGCATGAAGAGTTCGTGTTGGCTGTTTTTTTATCTGTAATTCCTTCCTCTCGCAATGATGCTCCGAAGCGGCTGCACGGGGCTTCGTGAGTTTTACATTCAATTTAGCCCCGATCTATAACTTCTTTTCAAATCCGCTATTGACGACTGCCATCAAAGCTAGTAAAATGCATAGTTGGCACTCGGGAGCACTGAGTGCTAAATACATGAGCAAATAATCAATCTAAAATACTCAATACTAAATCATTGGAAGGGGTATGTGTAAATGCTTAAGCCTTTAGGGGACAGGATTATTGCAAAGGCTCTTGCCGCTGAGACTGTGACGGCGGGCGGAATCGTGCTGCCGGACAGCGCGAAAGAGAAGCCGCAGGAAGCTGAAGTTATCGCGGTGGGACCGGGAACTCAGCTCGAATCGGGCAAGATTGCGCCGATGGATGTAAAGGTCGGCGAAAAGATCATCTATGGCAAATATGCCGGGACAGAGGTCAAGGTAGGCGGCGAGGAGTACGTCATTCTCCGACAGGAAGATGTGCTGGCTATTATGGAAGGCAAGAAATAATCAGGGGGGGAGTGAGTATATGGCAGCAAAAGAACTCAAATTCAGTGAAGAAGCAAGACGCGCCATGGAGCGCGGTATTAATGCGCTTGCGGACGCCGTGGGCGGCACGCTCGGTCCTCGAGGCCGGTATGCAATGATCGAAAAGAAGTTCGGTAGTCCCAGTATTATTAATGATGGTGTCACCATCGCAAAAGAGATCGAAGTAGAAAACAGGTTCGAGAACGTGGGCGCGCAGCTCGTTCGAGAGGTCGCATCCAAGACAAATGATGTGGCCGGTGACGGAACCACTACTGCGACAGTTCTCGCTCAGTCTATAGCCCACGAAGGGTTTATGAACGTCGCGGCGGGCGCAAACCCGATGGCGCTCAAGCGTGGTATCGAGAAGGCCGTGGCGGTCGCGGTCGATGAGATCAAAAAGATCAGTATTCCGGTTGAGGATAAATCTGCGATCACACAGGTTGCAAGCATTTCAGCCAATGACGCTACTATCGGTGAGATAGTTGCTGACGCGATGGAGAAGGTCGGCAAGGACGGCGTAATCACGGTCGAGGAGTCCAAGAGCACAGATACGGTGCTTGAGTGGGTCGAGGGAATGCAGTTCGACAAGGGCTACATCTCGCCGTATATGGTCACTGATGCAGAGCGCATGGAGGCCGTCTACGAAGAGCCGATGATCCTGCTCTACGAGAAGAAGATATCAGCCATTGCTGATATCGTTCCGATCCTTGAAAAAGTGGTACAGATGGGCAAGCCGCTCGTGATCATTGCTGAGGACCTTGAGGGAGAAGCGCTGGCGACTCTGGTAGTCAACAAGCTCAGAGGCACGCTTAATGTAGCTGCGGTAAAAGCTCCGGGCTTTGGCGACAGGCGCAAGGCTATGATGGGCGATATCGCGATCCTCACCGGGGGTACTTTCATCACTGAGGACCTTGGAATTAAGCTCGAAAACGTCGATCTCTCTATGCTTGGGCAGGCTGCAAAGGTCCATATCACTAAAGATAAGACGACTATCGTTGAGGGCAAGGGCAGCCATGACGCAGTCAAGGGCCGGATCGCGCAAATTAAGGCTGAGATCGAGAAGACAGACTCCAACTATGACCGTGAGAAGCTCCAGGAGAGGCTTGCTAAGCTCTCAGGCGGTGTTGCGGTGGTGAGAGTCGGCGCTGCGACCGAGACTGAGCTGAAAGAGAAGAAAGCTCGTATCGAGGATGCGCTATCAGCGACTCGCGCGGCAGTCGAAGAGGGAATTGTCCCCGGCGGCGGCACCACACTGATTAATCTTATCCCTGCGCTTGATAAGCTCAAGGTCGAGGGCGATGAGGCTGTCGGCGTGAAGATCATCCGCAAGGCACTTGAAGAGCCGACAAGGCGCATTGCAGCCAATGCAGGCGCTGAGGGTTCGGTTATTGTTCAGAAGATAAAGGCCGCGAAGCCCGGAGTCGGCTACAATGCAGTGACAGGCGAGTATGAGGACATGATCAAGGCCGGAATCGTTGACCCTGCGAAGGTCACTCGGACAGCCATTGAGAACGCTTCCAGCATAGCCTCGCTGCTACTGACTACCGAGGCCGTGATCACCGAGAAGCCCGAACCCAAGGGCGCTGCTCCCGCAATGCCGGGCGGCGGCGGTATGCCGGGAATGGGCGGCATGCCCGGAATGGGAATGATGTAAAGCACGCACTAAATCAGATGTGTGTTATATCCCTCCAGTGTCTATACCTGGAGGGATTTTTTATGTGTGGGTCTAGACGCATAACAATTTTGATGCGGATTTTCCTGACTAACCACTTGACAACCAAACTTTGTTACTATATAATTTAGATGTTAGACTAAATAACAAACAGGTGCAACATGAGCAACGTATACAAAGCGCTTTCGGACCCAACAAGGAGGAAAATTTTGCAGATGCTGCGAGAGCGTGATATGACTGCAGGCGAGATAGCCGAGCACTTCGATATCACAAAACCCACGCTCTCAAGGCATTTCGCCATCCTCAAAGAAGCTGATTTGATCTATGGCGATAAAGTCCGCACGACTATAACCTACCATCTGAATGTATCTGTGCTGGAGGATGCACTGGTCACCCTGCTGGATACATTTGATCTATTGAAGCGGGATAGTAAGGGCAAAATCGAAGTCAAATCTGATGCAAACAGTGGAGGGGCAAGGCAATGGAAAACGAAGCAGCATCCGGCGTGAAGCGGGTACTCGTGGCAAGCGCCTACATTCTTTTTGTAATGCTGGTTATTACTGTGGTTGGTTGGATAATGATTCCAGATGGGCAGAGGATTGTTACACACACAAATCATATGGGCCAACCTGACGGATATTCGAGTAAAGCGGTTGGCCTCTTGGGGCTGCCTATATTTGCTTTGATCTTGGCGGGAATCCTTGTTCTACTTGCCAGGATCGAGAATCTCTCTTCAGTTGTAACAGTCTTGTGGGTTGCAGCCATGACGCCATTCGTTGTATTGCAGGGTTTGACTGTATGGACTGCCCTTGGTCGCAAGGCGGATATGAATGCGATTATATGGGGGACGTTCGGATTGCTTCTCATTGTGGTCGGCAACTATTTTCCAAAGTTGCGACGTAACCGAATATCTGGTATTCGGACGCCCTGGACTCTCTCAAGCGAGCTTTCGTGGAACAAGACACACCGCATAGGCGGTAAGCTGACTGTTCTATATGGTTTGGTGATCCTGGTATGCGCTTTTTTGCTTGATTCCATGGCTCTGATTCATGTGATTGTTGGCATGGGGCTACCTTATGTTATCTTTCTGTTTATATACTCATATGTGATCTGGAAAGGTGATTCGGGCCGCTCATCATTGTCTATGTGATTTCGAGCTGATGATGAAGCTGACGATGACAAGAAAGGGGAAAGATATGTCTCTTAGAAGATCGGTTGCAATTCTGGCTGTAATTTTAGTGTCTGTGCATATATGTGGTTGCGGCAATCGACGCAGTGGAGCGGGTAAGGCGAGCAGTTCCGATATGGCAGCCGCGCAAGCTTTAATTGATGCCTTGGACGATAACAATCTGGGACCGATCCAGAGTCAGTGTTATGATGGTCTACAACGAAGGTGTGTAAACTGGGTGCCGGCAACAAGCAAAGCGCTCAACACGCAGTTTGGTCGAGCAAAAGACTTGTCGATGATATCGACCAGGGTGCCTGCCAATGGTTGGATAGAGCAGATATGGTCAGTGCGGGCTGAGCGTCAAAACTACCAGATGCGCGTGTCATACTTGCACACAAAGATCGGGCACTTGGAATTTCGCACCGCCTCTGATAAGCCTTGGACACATGTAATGGAAATTGCTTCGGGTCAGAACATAAAGTGAGAAATGTCTATTGGCAGAGAAATTATAGAACAGCTTTACCTTAATCTCATAATGTGTCTGTTTCACTTGCATATGCAGGCGCGTTGGCTTAGCATGTATATATGGATTTGTATGAAATGACAAAGGCCAGGCTCGCACGCGAAAAGGGTGGGGTGACCATCGACAGAGCCGCAGCCGTCAGGTTTGCGCTAGCTTTCCCGAATGAGTATCGCGTGGCTATGGCTTCGCTGGGCTATCAGCTCGTTTATCGGATGATAAACGACCTGCCGAATGCCTCTTGCGAACGTGTGTTTTTGCCTGAGCCTGCCGACCTCAAAGAGTATATTAGGACCAGGACCGAGCTGTTTACAATTGAGAGCCTTTCGCCTCTATCAGAGTTCGATGTGTTAGGGTTTTCGATCTCATTTGAGATGGACTATCTCAATGTCCTGAGAGTCCTCAAGCTCTCAAATCTGCCCATAAAGTGCGCCGACCGTGATGATTATGATCCTATAGTCATTGCCGGTGGACCATGCGCTACGTTTAACCCCGAGCCTCTTGCTGATTTTATCGATGCGTTTGTGATAGGTGATGCGGAAGATGTCCTGCCCGCTATGGTCGATGTGTTGGAAGCCGGACGAGACAAGCCTCGCGCTGATACTCTTAACGGCCTGGCGTCTGTTGAGGGAGTGTATGTGCCCGCTCTGGGGAACAAGGCCGTGCGCCGGATTGCAATGGATTTGAATGCACACCCTGCTTCGGCAGTTATCCGGACTGATGAGGCTGAGTTCGGCGATACAGAACTTGTCGAGATCGCCAGGGGCTGCGGCAGGAAGTGCCGGTTTTGTGTGGCGGGTCATATCAATCGCCCGCAGCGTCCGCGTGATATCTCGCATGAATGTAATGGTTCCAAAGTCGGGCTGGTGGGTGCGGCTGTCTTCGATCACCCGGATGCAAAGGGCATCTGTGAGTCGATTGTGGAGTCAGGTGGGCAGTTCAGTACGTCCTCAATCAGGCTTGAGACTGTAACAAGCGAACTTGTATCCCTGATGACTCAATCTGGTCAGAGGACACTTACAATCGCTCCTGAGGCCGGAAGCAGCCGATTGCGCCATGTGATAAACAAAGATGCGACTGATGAGCAGATATTTTCCGCTGTCTCGTCAGCTTATAACGCGGGCATCAATCGAGTGAAGCTATACTTCATGATTGGGCTGCCTACTGAGACTAATGAAGACATCATCTCGATCATAGACCTGGTAAGTCGACTCGCAGGTGAGTTTGCGACTATCAATTTTCAAGTCTCGGCGAGCAGTTTTGTGCCTAAACCATGGACTCCGTTTCAGTGGCATGCCATGGAGCGCGAGAATATTCTCAAAAAGAGATATGCAATGCTCAGGGCAGGGATATCGTCGATCAAGGGCGCTAACTTCAGTGGGGAGAGCCCGAGGCTTGCGACAATTCAGGGATACCTTGCGCGCGGAGACAGGCGTATGAGCGCTGTGCTTGAAGCCGCTCTTGAAAGTGACGGCGACTACTCCGCCGCTCTCCGCGATACCGGTATCGACATAGCAGAGTATATCTACAGGACTCGCGATTTTGACGAGAAACTGCCCTGGGAGAACAACATAGATAACCGCCTGAGCAGGGATTATCTGTGGAATGAATACCAGAAGGCTCTGAGCGAAGATACAACTGCCCAATGTAATGTCGGTGTATGCAAGATGTGCGGCGCATGCACCTGATTTAGTAATTAGTATATTGTATTGATTATTGTTTTTTGTGTATAGGTACACTGGCCTGCTCCCTCTCCTGGGGGAGAGGGTTGGGGTGAGGGCGCTATCTGATTTAGTATTTTATATTGATTGTTGTAGTAAAGGTTATAAGTCAATGCGGCTTCCCAACTGGTATAGAGTAGAAGAAAACGGCGTGCGATATTACCGCGCATGGAACCTGCACACATCGAGAATGGTCTCGCATGGCTTCAGCACGCGCATCGGAGGTGTCAGCAGAGAGCCATATAATACTCTTAATCTGGGTCTGGCTGTAGATGACGATCCTGAGACGGTGCTGGCCAATAGACGCGCATTTGCAGGCGCGCTAGATATCGACCCTGAGCGCATTGTAGTTCCGCGACAAGTTCACTCGAATATTGTAAAGGTTGTGACCGAAGCCGATGCAGGCGCGGGCGCTCTGGATCACGCGACAGCGATTGTGGATGCGGATGCTCTTGTCACTAATGTGCCCAATCTGCCTCTCGCGCTGCACTTTGCGGACTGCGTGTGCATATATCTGCTCGACCCAGTAAATCGAGCGATAGGGGTCGTTCATGCCGGTTGGAGAGGGACTGTCGCAAAGATTGTAACCGCTGCAGTTGAAGCTATGAATCACGAGTATGGCACTGGACCCGGCGATATCCAGGCAGCTATTTCTCCATCGATCTGCAGAAACTGCTTTGTCGTAGGCAAAGATGCGGCTGAGGAGATTTTCAAGGCGTTTCCGCACGACAGCCGCATTCTCTCTCAGTCCGCCACAGACAAGTGGTTTGCCGACCTCAAGAACGCCAATTATATACTTCTGAGGCGGGCTGGTGTACCGGGTGCGAACATAGCCATCAGCCAGGAGTGTACGTCTTGCAACCCGGAAGATTTCTTCAGTTATCGCAGAGACGGCAAAACAGGCCGCATGGGCGGCTGGATGAGCCTGAGAGACGTATGATCGCTGATCGTGTATTGTGGATCGATCAATGATAAGCATACGACCTGCATGGATGGTAAAAGATGGCACGCGAATTTTATACACTTTTTTACTTGACATGGCAGGAAATAAATGTAATACTATTCAACAAGTAAGCGTTATGTCTATAATAGAAAACAATCTTCGGCAGGTAATGGACCGCATAGAAAAAGCGGCGGCAAGAGCAGGTCGAAGCGGAAGTGATGTTACTCTGGTGGTCGTGACCAAGACCCGGAGTATTGATGAGATCAGGCAGGCTATTGAGTGCGGCGCGGCGGACATAGGTGAAAACTATGTTCAAGAAGCCGAGGAAAAGTTTAGCATACTTGGCAAGGCGGCGAGGTGGCATATGATAGGCCACCTGCAAAAGAACAAGGCCCGCCATGTAGTCGAGTATGCAGACCTGATCCACAGCGTCGATAATGAGGCGCTTGCAAAAGAGATTGGTCGAAGAGCTGAAGCGATTGGGCGGAGAGTGGATGTGTTGATCGAGGTCAATATATCCGGCGAGGAGTCCAAATTTGGGGTTGGCCCGGACGATGCGCTGAAGCTGGCAGAAAGCATTACAGGAATACCCGGAATAAGGCTTTGCGGTCTGATGGGGATGGCGCCTTTATTACCTGACCCGGAAAGCACGCGGCCGTATTTTAGAAAACTGAAACGGATTTGGGATAAGCTGCCGGATGAGCAGCGGCTCTACCTCTCGATGGGAATGACGCATGACTTTGAGATTGCGGTCGAAGAAGGCTCGAATGTGGTGCGTATCGGCACCGCCATATTCGGTCCGAGAGCGTAGAGCGGTCCAAAAAGAAGTAATATACAATTGAATTCAGTCACGGATAGGAGTGACGCCCAGCACCCAACCTGGCTGGTATAAAAACCAGAATGGGAGGGTTACTGTTGTGAGAGCAACTCCGCAAGAAGATTATGATGAGCAGCCGAGAGGACTGTGGGGTCGACTTAAGGACAAGATCGGTTGGGGTGATTTCGACGAGGAAGAACTGGAGTATGTAGACGAGCCGGACGGAAGGCGCAAGCCTACTATGGTCCGAGTTCACTCGTCACGGATAAACCGGGTTTCGGTCTGGTTGTCTGTGCAGTCGTTTGAAAATGCGCAGCAGGCGGCTGACGGCCTTAAAGAGGGCCACCAGCAGATAGTCAATATGGAAAAGGCTTCGCCGGAGGTCTGCGCGAGAGTGATCGATTTCCTGAGCGGAGTTATCTACGCTCTGGACGGCTATATCGAAAGAGTTGGGGAGAAAGTTTATCTGTTTACACCCAGCAACTACGTAATAGAGGTAGAGA
The DNA here is from genome assembly GCA_039679645.1 of Armatimonadota bacterium. NCBI lineage: Bacteria > Bacillati > Armatimonadota > Armatimonadota bacterium. The sequence continues at coordinate 11,732 of JBDKUO010000058.1, read as the reverse complement.
ACGGCGGACCCAGCAAGAAGGTCCAGAGTCCTTTCAACGAGAACTAAAAGCATGGGGATCCGGGAAATCACCGGGTCCCTGTTTTTATTGAGTCGGTGGAAAGCAGGCAGTATACGGCTGCGAGCCATGCTTCGGGACATACGTCCGCGAAGCATCAGGTATCTCACTTTTATACCTCCAGGTATCTTACCTGGAGGTAGCAATGCGCATCATAATGGAGAAAGAAATGGCATCGGAAAAGATCGGGAAACTCGCAATAATCGGCGCGGGCGCTATGGGCAGCGCATTTGCTAAGGGAGTCATATCGGCAGGGTTGTTTTCGCCGAGTGATGTGACAATGACTGATATCAGCCAAGCCCGCCTGGATTATGTTTCAGGTGAGTGGGGTGTCAATACCACAACCGATCCATCCTTCGCCATGGCGGTTGCCGACATTGTATTGTTTGCGCTCAAACCCGGTGTGCTTTTGGAGACACTTCCTGAGCTTGCAAAATTCGTCAAAGACGGTCAACTGATTATCTCTATAGCTGCCGGTGTCAGACTAGAGTCGATCGAGTCTGAAATGCCCAGGGGCACTGCCATAGTGCGGACTATGCCCAACACGCCATGTCTGATCGGCGCGGGCGCTATAGGCTTTGCAAGAGGGCGCGCTGCCGGTGATGAGCAGGTAGCTCTTGCGAAGCGGTTATTTGATGCTGTCGGAATTGCATTTGAAGTGCCGGAAAAGATGCTGGATGCAGTCACTGGTCTAAGCGGAAGCGGTCCGGCGTATGTTTATGTGATGATTGAGGCTCTGGCTGATGCCGGGGTGAGAGTAGGGCTGCCGAGAAACATTGCGCTGCCGCTGGCTGCACAGACTGTTTTTGGCTCGGCAAAGATGGTGCTGGAATCTGACGAGCACCCGATGAAACTGAAGGACCAGGTGACCAGCCCCGGCGGAACAACAATCGCCGGGATCGATGCTCTCGACAAGAATGGCTTCAGAACAGCGCTCATGGAGGCTGTGAAGGCCGCGACAAAGCGTTCGGAAGAGCTTGCGTAGGTTGGAGAGAGAGGTAGACAATGTCAATCACACCCGTGGACATATTACATACAGAGTTTAAGACCGCATTCAAGGGCTATAACAGGGCTCAGGTGGATGAGTTCATCGGTTCGGTAAGGCAGGCGCTTGAAGAGGCTCTTAAGGATAAGAGCGAGCTTGCACGCAAACTCGAAACGCTTCAGGAAGAAGTGGACCGCGTACGCAAGATCGAGTCTGCCATGACCGATGCCCTCACTGTAGCGCAAAAGAGCGCAGATGAGGTTCGCAATAATGCTCACAAGCAGGCTGAACTGATTCTTAAAGAGGCCGAACAGTCCCGCGTACAGATGACTGTCGAAGCTCAGAAAGAGGCTGAGAAGCATAGAGCCGATGCCGAGCTGATCCAGGCTACTCGTGATAGGTTCGAGTCAGAGTTTAGAGGGATGCTGACGTCATATCTCGAATGGCTCGACAGGCGTAAATCGAGCGAAGAAACAAAGAGCGAGGTCGCCTGATTGAGCTTTGACCGGCCAAGCGCTAGTTTGGGCACGCGTTGGGGCATTGTCTTTGTGCTGGTCATTGTAGCAGCATGCCTGATTGGTATTCAGATTGCCGACATCAGTGTCGGGACGCATGGTGGCGCGCAGCCTCAGCTAAAGCCGTATTCCCAGCAGATTCTTATGTATCTGGCGGGTCTGTTTGTCGCCTGTGCGATGATCGGCCTTGTGCTGGCTATATCCTTCTTCATCAACAATTACAGATCTTTGAAAGATGCCCTGCCGCATAATATTTCCTCGTCATTATTGATACGTGTGTTTTTGATATATCTGATCGGCAGTTTTGTTCTGGAGGGTATTGCCTCAGCATGTGTGACAATGAGCGGTCTCGACTCAGCCGGAGAGATTGGAAATCTGGTTTTTCTTGTTTTACAGGCTTTGGCGATTCTCACTGCTCTTGCTATCGGCCTCGGTGCAATGGCATTTAGGACAGGATATGACAATAAAGCATTCGTTGAGATTGGTCTGAAGCCATTATCATTTGCTGATGCGCTCAAATGGGGACTGGGAACGTATCTTGCGGCGCTGCCGTTTTTCGGTGCGGCGGCGTATATCAGTCAGTTGTTGGACAGGACCATCTTCCGTGGAATAAAGACACCCGAGCATCCGCTCACGCCATATTTCACGGGCGGCGAGGGCACATCATTTGTGGTGGTAATTATACTTGGCGCATTGATTGCTCCGCTGGTTGAGGAAATATTCTTTCGCGGCGTATTGTATGGAGCGCTCAGGGGAAGGATGCGAGTGTGGGGCGCTGCTGTATTTTCTGCGGCAATTTTTGCGTTCGGCCATCCACTTCCGGAGTATTTTCTGCCGATATTTGTTCTAGGGGTTGCCTTTGCGTTTGTGCGTGAAAGGACAGGCTCGCTCATGCCGTCTATGATAGCGCACGGCCTGCACAACGGCGCTGCTATAATCCTCGTGCGATTACTCTATTAACTTTTTGGGGAACCGGCTGTGCGTCGCGTTCGTTATAGAATAGGTGGATTCAACGGGGGGGTGATAAAGTCGTTGACCGACCGATCTGGTTTGTAGTATTATCATTTGAATCAAAAGTACTGAAAGGAGCTATATAAATGCGTAATAGAATGCTTATGGTGGTTATGGCGCTGGTTATTCTTGCGACAGCCACTAGCGTGGCGTTTGCAGCGGATGGGACAAAACCATTCGACATGGACGCAGCGCTTGCAAAATACTGGGCAATGCCCAGCAGTACAGTTATGGCAACAGTAAACGGTGCGTCGATCACTAAGGGTGACTTGATGAAGATGCTGTGGTCATGGAGCGCGCCGAACCATCTACAGTTCCTTGTGAACCAGAAACTGGTGTTCCAGGCTGCAAAGAAGGCAGGCGTGTCAATAACATCTGCTGAGATGAAAGCAAAAATCGATGATCTGGTCAAGAAGAGCGGCGCTCCTAGCCTGGACGCTATACTGGCTCAGTCCGGCCAGACCCGCGAGCAGTTTATGGCCATGCGCAAACTCTCTTTCCTAGCCGAAAAGATTGTGGCCAAGACAATAAACGTTACCGATGCTGAGTATGCTGAATATGCAAGAGCGCAGCACATTTTGATCAGATTCTCACAGGACGAGACGGACAAGACCAAGGCTGAGGAAACAGCCAAGGCGAAAGCTGATGAGATCTATGCGAAAGCCAAGGCAGGCGAAGACTTCGCAAAGCTTGCCGATGAGTATTCAGAAGATCCGGGCAATGTCAAGGATGGGAAGAAACTGGGCGGTGATGTAGGCTGGTTCACGCATGGGCGTATGGTTCCTGATTTTGAGAAGGCAGCATTCGCATTGAAGCCGGGCGAGATCAGCGAACCTGTTAAAGTATTCTACGGTTATCATATCATCAAACTTATCAAGCTTGGCAAAGATGCATCCCCGGCTGAAAAGCAGGATCTGAAGAAGATGATAGTTGAGACCAAGACTCCGATGGAACTGGGAGTCTGGTATCAGAAGACATTGGGGGCAGCTAAGATCGTTAATAAGATTGCTCCTCCTGCAAGTATGCAGCCCAAGCCTCAGGTTGCTCCAAAACCACAGCCAAGGCGCGCTGCTCCGACAGTTGCTCCTAAGGCGGCACCTGCGCCGCAGCCTGCTCCGGCCGCGAACGGCGAAGAGTCTCCCGAGACTCCTCCGCCTCCGCCCGTGCCAGCCGGCAAATAAAAACTAAATCAGAATAATTCTGATTAATCAAGGGCCGTGAAGACAATCTTCACGGCCCTTGACATATCTTTGTGGTTGCAAGAAAATATGATCTAATAAATAGAAGCTGCTAACCAGTTTTCTAAACGTTTTGCGTTACGAATCGATGTTTGGAGGTTTGATTTGACGGCAGGCAAAGTCAATGTAGGTATAGTAGGATACGCATTTATGGGCAAAGCGCACAGCGTGGGTTATCGAGACTGCGCGTTTGCGTTTCCTGATGTGAAGGCCATCCCGGTAATGAAAGAAATATGCGGACGCAATGAGCAGGCCGTAAGAGAGGCCGCCGGGCAGTTCGGCTGGGAGCGCTGGAGCTGTAATTATGAGCATGTCGTCACTTCCGATGACATAGACCTTGTTGACATTTCCACCGGCAATGACACACACAAAGAGATCGTGATTGCCGCCGCTCAAAACGGCAAACATGTCTTCTGCGAGAAGCCCATGGCTATGAGCGTGGCCGAGTGCAGACAGATGATAGAGGCTGTCGAGAAGGCCGGTGTGGTCCACATGATCAACTTCAACTACCGCTGCGTACCTGCTGTTGCACTTGCCGGACAAATGATCGGGGACGGCATGATCGGCACGCCGTATCATTTTCGAGCGGTCTATCTGCAGGACTGGATAATGGACCCGAACTTTCCTCTCGTCTGGCGACTGCGCAAGGATAAGTCAGGCTCGGGCGTGCACGGTGATCTGAACGCTCATATAATCGATCTGGCGCGATATCTGTGCGGCGAGTTCGACTCGGTCTGTGGCCTTATGAAGACGTTCATAAAAAATCGCCCTCTGCCGGGTGAGCCTGGCAAGACAGGTGAGGTGACTGTAGATGACGCTGCGATGTTTATGGCAAAGTTTACAAATGGCGCAGTCGGCTCGTTTGAGGCATCACGCTTTGCAGGAGGGCATCGCAACGGCAATCACTTCGAGATCAACGGCAGCAAAGGCAGTATCAGGTTCAATCTTGAGCGCATGAATGAGATCGAGTATTTCGATCTAAGCGATAAGCCGAAATACCAGGGCTGGAAGACTATTCTGGTTACGGAGGCCGACCATCCGTATATCAGAGGCTGGTGGCCCAGCGGGCACATAATTGGCTGGCAGCATACATTTGTGCACCAGATATACAATCTTATGAACGATATCGCTGAACACAAGTGCCCGACACCCAACTTCTACGATGGCCTGAAGTGCCAGGCTGTGCTCGAAGCGGTGGAGAAATCGGCTGATATGAGAGAGTGGGTGAAAGTTGAAGATTAGTCCGGCGCGCCTGTCGGCGGAACGCTCAGCTCAATCAGTTTTGCCGACACTAGGGCGAGCGCATCTCCAAGCTCCTGACAGGTTATTTGTTTATCACCGTCTTTGAACAAGGGCGAGTCCTTGGGCAGGAAACCCCCATTCTTCAGCAGATCGACCGACGGGGCTGCCCAATTAGTTGTTTTAGGAGTTGATTCCGTCTTCTTGTCCTCACTGCCGATAACTGGCTTTTGGCTTGACTGAATGAACTGCACCATATTTGCAAGGGCCACGCAAAGCTCATATCTGGTGATGTGTCTATCGCCCTTGAAAGTATCATCAGGATAGCCGTTCATTATGCCGTTTTTTGCCACCATATCGACTGCATCCTTTGCCCAGTGATCGCTCGGCACATCTTTAAACGTCTCATCCGCCCAGCATGGAGCACTCAGTAATGCGATACTTGCCAACAGTATAGACAGATACCTCATAATCTTTCTCCTTGAAAATAGTAGAGAGCGGAGAGTGGAGAGCCGAGAGCCCAGACCAGTCATCGCTCAGCCAACGCGTTTTGACTTTTGTAGCGTATGAAACAAAAAAGGCCAAAAAGCAGGATCGCCCCCAACTTTTTGACCTTTTGACTTTCAGACTTTTCTACTCTCTATTCAAATCCGGTTTCTATAAATTTATCGCGGATAATGTCCATCTGGTCCAGAGCCCTGCCGCAGCCCAGAGCTACGCATGAGAGCGGGTCTTCGGCGACATGGATCGGGACGCCCGTCTGGCTTGCAAGCAGCTTATCCAACCCTCTGAGCAGTGCGCATCCGCCAGTAAGCATCATTCCACGCTCTATAATATCTGAGCTGAGTTCCGGCGGTGTCTGCTCCAGAACGCTCTTTACGCGTTCTATTATGGCACCGATAGGCTCATTCAAGGCTTCTCTGATCTCAGCGGACGTTACTTCGATTGTTTTAGGCAGGCCTGCTATGAGGTCGCGACCTCGCACTTCCAGTACGAGTTCTTGCTCCAGAGGAAATGCACTGCCTATCTTTGTTTTTATCTCTTCTGCGGTGCGTTCGCCGATCATGAGGGAGTATTTGGTTTTGATGTGACGAGCTATTACTTCATCCATCTTGTTTCCGCCGATTCGGATCGACTTTGAAAGCACTCTGCCACTCAATGATATGACGGCAATGTCTGTTGTCCCGCCACCGATATCGACAACCATATTTCCGCCCGCACTTGAAATGGGTAATCCAGCGCCTATGGCAGCTGCAAGAGGTTCTTCGATCGGGTAAGCCTGACTTGCCCCTGCGCTCTTAGCAGCCTGCACTACGGCGCGCTTCTCGACCGCAGTAATCTCCGATGGGACTGCTATTATGATCCTTGGCTTGAGCATACGCTTTCTGCCACAAACTTTTGAAATAAGGTATTCCAGCATCTTATGCGTGGTGGAGTAATCGGCAATGACGCCGTCGCACATGGGCCTGATGGCTACCACATTCTCCGGTGTGCGGCCGATCATCAGCCGTGCCTCTTCACCAACAGCCACCAGGCACTGACTTGTGGTGTTCATCGCGACGACCGAAGGCTCGCGCAGAACCACACCTTTACCTTTTAAGTAGACCAGAATATTGGCAGTCCCAAGGTCAATGCCGAGTTCGGGAACCAGGTTAAACACAGACAGTCTCTTTCTCTTGTTCGTTATGATTGCTGGTTATCTGCGCGCCGAGGCTGCGCAGTTTTTCGACCATGTTTTCATACCCGCGTTCGATATGCTCGATACCGCTGATTTCACTTTGTCCTTCAGCAGCCAACGCGGCGCATACGAGCGCGGCGCCTGCGCGCAGGTCATACGCGGTCGTCTGAGCGCCGGTAAGCTTGGGCACACCGTTGATGACGGCTGTCCTGCCTTCCTGCTTTATGTCGGCGCCCATTCTTATGAGTTCGTTAACATACCTGAATCTGCGCTCATACACGTTTTCAGTTATTACGGAAGTGCCTTCGGCAACCGAGAGCATGGCTGCGAACGGCTGCTGCAAGTCTGTTGGGAAGCCGGGGTGGGGCATGGTCATAATGTCCGTAGCCATCGGCCTTGCGTTGGCACGAACACGCATTACATTGTCTGTTATGTCAACTACCGCGCCCACTTCGCGCAATTTGAGCACGAAAGGCTCCACCATTTCTTTGCTCACGCGTTCTATACGCACATCACCCATGGTTACGACCGCTGCGACAGCAAATGTTCCTGCTTCCATACGGTCCGGCGGCATTTCAAAATCGACACCGTGCAGTTCATCGACACCTTCTATGTGGACTGTCGAGGTCCCGGCTCCGTCGATTTTAGCGCCCATCTTGGTAAGGAAAGCTGCAAGCTGTATGATCTCCGGCTCAGCGGCTGCATTGTGAATTGTAGTCACGCCTTCTGCCAGAGATGCAGTCGTCATTATATGCTGCGTGGCGCCCGCGCTTGGAAAGTTGAGGTAGACCTGCGTCCCCCTAAGCTTCTCGCACTCAGCCTCCACGAAACCATGATCCATATTTACATAGGCTCCAAGTGATTGGATGCCCTTTACATGAAAATCTATCGGCCTGGCGCCTATATCGCAACCGCCCGGCATCGCTACTTTAGCATATCCCTTGCGCGCAAGCATGGGGCCAAGTACACAAAAAGAAGCCCGCATCCTCTTTACGAGTTCATATGGGGCCTCCGTGGCTTCAATATTTGTTGCGTCAATGCGAACAACACCATCAGGTTCTTCCACACATTTAACGCCCAGCGCTCGGAGCATGTCCATCATGGTCTGCACATCGCCAATGGACGGCACGTTTCGTAAAACCGTTTCACCCTTGGCTAAAAGCGCCCCCGCCATGATCGCGAGTGTGCCGTTCTTGCTGCCGCTCGATACTATTGTTCCACTCAAACGAGCGCCACCGGTCAACAAGAGTTTGCCCAAGTTATAAGACCTCCTGTCGGAATGCTTGCCTTCTTATGGCCTGCCGACATTCTTCTTGCTCAAGTATACTAATATGAGCAAGCATATGTCAAGGAAGAAGTCACATTCGAAAGCCATAATTAATAACGAATCACACACGCCAAAAGTATACACTGTACAAAATACAGCCCCAGCCTACGACCTTGGGTTTTACTCGCATCTCTTGCCGGACCGGCTTAACCGGTCTGGTCGTTAGCGAGAACCATGATCGTAAACCAGGGTTGTTCTGACATCATTCATTATATGTATACCCTGGGTGAATCCGGGCAAAACGAAGCGTCGATTATTGCAAATAAAAAACAAAACGGCCCGTGAAAGTAATTCTTCACGAGCCACATTTGTTGAATCTACGAAGTTTTGATCGGCTGCTAGCGCTAATAATCGCCTAATAGGGAATGATGTCTGATTGCTGCCTGACTCTTACAAGTCTAAGTAGATCAGTTCCAGACAGCTCGCTTGAGCTTATACCTGTTACACTCACGAAACCGTTTGAGTTCGGCACTGTAACTCCTGTTGGAACGCTCACTTTGACGCTCGTAGGAGATCCGTCGGATATCGTAAACCAGGTCGGTGTTGATGCGGGATCGACTTCAGTTATTTTTCCCCATGTTCGAACCAGCAAGCCAATGTTGTTCAATCCTGACGATTTCTGCCATACTCGCTCAAAAGCACCCATGCTGTTTTTAACCAATTCCCAGCCCGATACTCCTTTTTGGCCCATGCCGTTCTCAGGGTACAAGTAGTCGCCGCCTCCAAGGGTTCGATTGTTCATACCCATTGGAATAATATTCTCCGAACCCGGCACTAACTCACAAGATAGCATCAATATTGTCTGCTCATCGTTAATTGTAATCAATGTCCCATCGACTTCAACAATATCCCCAAGATATACATTAGCTGGAGCTGGAGCCACTCTTATTCCAGAGGTTCTGTCTGCGCTTTCAATATAAATACAGTCATCGAATTTTGCGGTAACTGCAGACTGCAGTCCTAGAATCCTGGTTCCGTTTTTTCTAGTTTTTATTTGATATAATGGATCTAGACCCACTACGGTGGTCGGCGTGAAGATATTTTGTAAGTAGCCGTCGCCAAGCTGGCCGTATGAGTTTTCCCCCCATGCCCATATCGTACCGTCATTTTTCAGAGCTACAGTATGGTTATATGCATCAATGGATACAATTCCAGATAGTCCGCTTACCTGGGTGGGATACTCCCGAGTGGATATTGTGCCATTTCCGATCTGACCATATTTGTTGTTTCCCCATGCCCAAACAGTGCCGTCACTTTTTAGAGCAACAGAATACGTATCGCCAGCTACAATAGAAATAATCCCGGAAATGCCGGGAACAATCATAGGTGTTGATGAATTTAACACCGATCCGTTTCCAAGCTGACCATCAGTGTTTTTTCCCCATGCCAAAACTGTTCCATCATTTTTCAACGCAATAGTATGAGCGCCACCTGCTGCTACAGCAATAATATTTGTAAGCCCGCTAACTTGTACTGGGGTTAACCTTCTAGTTTTTGTTCCATCACCAAGTTCGCCGCTATAGTTACCTCCCCATGCCCAAACGGTACCATCATGTTTTAGTGCAACCGAGTGACGGGCACCGGCTGCAACAGAATCTATATTTGTAAGGTTTTGAGCTTGTAAGGGGGTACATTTGTTGTTTGTGGTAGCATCTCCAAGCTGACCATCAGTGTTACTTCCCCAAGCCCATACTGTACCATCATTTTTTAATGCAACATTGTGTGCACCGCCTGCTGAAACGGAAGTAACTTCTTGAAGATTCGTGACCTGCACTGGTGTTTTACTGCTCACCCAATTTCCATTGCCTAACTGGCCGGAGTAGTTATAACCCCATGCCCATACTGTGCCATCACTTTTTAATGCCACTGTATGGTAGGCACCAGCATCAATTGCAATCGTATCAGTGAGCGCATTGGACTGCGCAGGAGTGGATCTACTTACTAAAGATCCATCACCATACTGACCCACGGAATTGTCACCCCAAGCCCATATTGCACCATTATTCTTTAATGCTACCGTGTGATCCCCACCTGCTTTGACAGCGATAACATCGGTAATTCCCTGAACTATCTCAGGGATTGCTTTTTTGCCCGCAACTCCATTGCCCAGTCCTGAGAAGCCGTTATATCCTAAAGCCCAAGTTGTACCGTCATTTTTCAGCGCTACAGTATAATCATAGCCAGCCACAACACAGACAATATTCGTAAGACCTTGTATCTGAGCAGGAGTTTGCCTATGATTACTATTGCCGACCTCTCCGCAATAGTCATGCCCCCATGCCCAAACGGTGCCATCATTCCTTAAAGCAACCGTATGGCGCATTCCGGCACTTATCGAAGTTATTCCCGTTAGACCGCTGGCTTGTACGGGTGTTCCTCTATGATTTGATGTTCCATCTCCAAGCTGGCCATCAGTGTTTTCTCCCCATCCCCAAACTGTTCCATCACTCTTAAGCGCCACGGTATAATATTCGCCTGCGTCAATTGCAACTATATTACTAATGCTGATTACCTGTACCGGTATTGATCTTTGGGATACATTGGTTCCATCTCCAAGTGTGTTAGTACAATAACTTTTCCCCCATATCCATACTGTGCCATCATTTTTTAGAGCTACTGTATGCATAGCACCTGCGTCAATAGAGACAACTCCAGAAAGATTACTAACCTGCACAGGAGTCAACTGGTTACTTCCGCTAGTTCCATTTCCTAGTTGTCCAAACGCGTTGTTCCCCCAAGCCCATACTGTGCCATCACTCTTCAGAGCTACTGAGTGCAGTTCGCCAGCTGCTATTGATATGATATTATTCAAACCAGGGACTTGTAATGGAACCAATTTATTCTTTGTTGTTCCATCTCCAAGTTGCCCATCTGAATTGCAACCCCATGTCCATACTGTACCATCACTCTTTAATGCGATTGTGTGAAAAATCCCAGCTGCCACATCATTAATTCCTGTAAGGTTGTTACACTGTACTGGTGCTGATCTGTTTGTTGTTGTTCCATCTCCAAGTTGTCCGTTTCCATTGCCACCCCATGACCAGACTGTGCCGTCATTTCTAACTACAACAGTGTGATTACGAGCTGCCATAGTAGTGATTCTTATAGCCCAAGCACTAGAGCCGACAATCGATAAAGCAATTGTAACAAGTAGAACACACCAAACCCTTTTCATTAATGTCCTCCCCTAACATTGCAAATTGTGATAACTGTAAGTCTGCTTCAGTATACCATGCTATTATTAATTTGGATACTATTAATTCTTATATTAATTCTTATATTAATAGGACACAGACCAAATGTTAACGTTGTTGTTTGTGATGATGCAGTCAGGGTTATGAGGCTAGACATAATGAATGAGAGAGAATGAGCTGGAGCTAAAAAACGCGAAAATCCCACCGGAAAACCGGCGGGATTTCGAATTGTTTGGTGGAGCTGGCGAGATTCGAACTCGCGGCCTCTTCCGTGCGAGGGAAGCGCTCTCCCAACTGAGCCACAGCCCCGCGAACGATTAATTATATCATGGGGCACTTAGTCGGTCAATACAGGTTTTGAGGGAGGCAATTGCGATAGACGTTATTTTGAGCGCATTTTATGCCGACAGCTGATTTCATAAGTAGCCTTGAATGTCTCAGAGTTCAAAAGCGAGCAACAAACTGGCACATCCGGCAGTATTTCAGCC
>JBDKUO010000057.1 GCA_039679645.1 Armatimonadota bacterium | reverse complement strand
CATTGGTTGCCTGTTTTAGCAGCATTGATAGATTTATACACTTGTGTTGTCGCCGAATCGGGGAACTTGGAATGTGTTTCAATAATTCTTCGTATCTTAGCGAAGCATTCTGAGACAGCTTCCCCTTATCCCGAAACCCATTCGATATGGTGGCGTATCGAAAAAAATGGCTTGGTATTTCGGGATTTGAGGATTGGAAGATATCATCTCAATATGAGCACCAAGTCTCCAACCCAACCAAGAAATCCCGAAATCGCCTAAGTCTCATTTATCACTATAGCAGCAAGCGCAATTTATCCCTCCAGGTATCCTTACCTGGAGGGTTTGGCCATACAACCTCCCGATTATGATACCTGTAGTGAAGGAAAACACCCCAATATAAACAAAGATACACCTATGATAGCCGAACTAAAAGAACTCACCCTATCCGACGGCCCGGACATATTCGAAATGCTGCGAGAGATCGGGCCGGGTGAAAACGGGTTTGTAAACTCAGGGCATGATATCGAGTATGCTGACTTTCCCGCCTACCTGAAGCGCCAGGATGATTTCGCAAAGGGAGTAGGCATCGACCTTACGATATACGTTCCCCAGACCATGCATTGGCTCTTTGTGGACGGCAGGCCGGTGGGAGTAGGCAAGCTCAGGCATTATCTCAACGATAACCTCAGAAAACTCGGCGGGCATATAGGCTATGCCATAAGACCATCTGAGCGCGGCAAAGGCTACGGCACTCTTATCCTAAGGGAAATGCTAATCAAAGCACGCGAGAAGGGTATCGAAGAGGCTCTAGTCACTTGCAGTGAGAACAATATTCGCTCAAGAAAAGTGATCGAGCGCAACGGCGGAAAGCTGGAGGATATCATCGACGGAGGGTGCAGATACTGGATTAGAAACTTCTAGCTTCATGTTCCTCCAGGTAAGATACCTGGAGGGATATAAACGGGGGTCGGGGGCAAGAATACCCCCGACCATCTGACTTGGAGATAGTGCGCTGTGACGAGAGCTGACTTCTAGCAGCCTGCTCCCCATCACCCAGCACCTAACACCCAACCCCCACCTAGAACTCCTGTTCGGCCTCCACATAGCCCGCGCCTTCTACTTGGATTTTGCCTGAAATCTTTGCCTCTAGCTGGGTGTTTACAGTCATCTCTCCGCCTACAGAGAGCAGATCGGCTGCCGTGACTTTTATCTCACCCTTGGCACCGTAACTCTCTTCATACGTGCCGTTTGCAAAGTCCCATTTCGCTGTCTTTCTGATGAAGTCTCCCTTTGCCTCAGTCTTAAGCTCGGCTCCTGCCACGTTCACACCAATCTCAAATTTGGCACCTGCGCCCGTGTATGTCTCCATGACCTGGGCAGTCCAGTCATACTTTATGCCTGCGCCCGGGCCAAATGCCCACGCCTCAAACTCTATACTCTTGGAGTTGATCTTGAGCGAGAGGAACTCGCACGAAACCTCCATAACCAGGTGATCCTCAAGCCACTTTGACAGGTCGAACTCAGGTTCCTTGAACTTAGCTTCGTAATCCGGTTTCTTCTCTTTTGCTTCCTTTTCGGCAGCTATTTCGTCCTGGCGAAGTTGCTCTTCTTCTTCATCCGTCTCGCCTACATATTGGTACTGGCCGCCCTCTAAGACAAGACTTGCCGCCCTCGTCGCATAATTCATATGCATCTGCCGGACTTTGTAGAACTCGCGCTCCATGACCTTGGGGTCGTTCATGTTCTTCACATAGAGCATACAGGTCTTGTAATAGGCGTCTATCGTCGGCTTCATCTTCTGGGTGTATTCGGGCATATACAGGTTCACCCAACGCTGATATGACGCTAAACCAATCTCATTCAGCTTTTTCTTGTGCCTGAGGATCTCCTTGCGGCAGGGAATGTCTTTTTCTCCGTGTTTGCCGGCATCGTGCTCTTTCTTGAGCTCTTCCATTTTTTGAGCGTGGTAAGTATCTTCCTCCTGGACTTTCTGCAAATAGACTCTTGAGATATCGTCGGCCTCACCACGATATTTTTTGTCGAAATACTTCGTGAAATACTGCTCATAGGTCCTTTCGATCTTCAGATAGTCCTGATAGTTCTTGATAACTATCTGTGAACCCCAATCAAAGCCCGGAATCTTGGTCATGTCTACGGGCTTGTCTTCCAGCTTGACGCCCTTCTCTTTGCTTACCTGCTTGAGCTGCTTTAGCGCCTCGTTTATTTTGGCCTTTTGAGTGCCGTTCATGCCCTTTACATTCAGGTTTTGCATATATTTGAGCATCTCTTGGGCATTTTGCATGCTTTCAGTCATTTGTTTTTTTGCGGCGGCCTTACCTTGAGCATGAATAACCTCTTTGCTGGCGTTGATATCGACTCCCAAGTGCGCGGCTTCAACTTTTGCAGCGTTAGTGTAAAAGACCTTGACCCACATCTTAAGAATAGGCGCGCTCTGCCTGTAAGCTTTTGGATCATTGGTATTGCACTGCGGCAGAAGTGGGAGTATAAACTGCTCATCACCAGTGAGTTTGCAGTATCTATCGCGAATCTTTTCGGCCTCGGCTGGAAAATCGTCTTCTATGATGTCGGCGGTGGTGGTGGGGACAACATCTTTAACTTCTTCGACTTTCCGCTCCAGAGTCTCCGCAGTGTCTTCCTCCTGAGCCTGGGCCTCTTTTATCTTCTTGTTCTTTTTGGAGAGCTTGTTCCTCACAAAGCCTTTGAAAGTGGAAGACTTTACCAACTCGTCGCCAAAAAAGTTCATGTTCTTCTTTTCATACCAGTAATGAGCCAGCACCTTGTGCGCAGCCTTGCACTCGCTGTTTTCGGCAACCACACTATCGGCAAGTGACTTGGCCTTCTCCCACTCTTTCAAATCCTCATAGACATTTGCGAGGTTGAGCTTTATAAGTTCACTCTTGGGCGTAATGGTAAGTATATATTGATAGACAAGCGCAGAGTCGTTGAATTTATCCAGAGAATGGAGCACAGCGCCGAAGAGGTTGGTCGTTCGTGGACTATCAGGAGCGCTCTGAACCAGAATGGCCGATGCGACCGCAATAGCCTTGAAGTTCTTTTGCGAGGCAAGCTGGAGGGTCAGAGCGTCTACATAGCCGTTTATGGCATCATCATACGTGGACTTTAGGCCTTTGCTCATCCATATCTTGGTTCCAATCGCCTTGATGTCCTGCTGAGTCTTGAAGTCGAGTTTAGACTCGTAGGCCTTAATATACTTCGCAGCCAGGTCGAGAGTCGTCTGCTTGCCGGGTTTGGCGGCTTTTTCAGATTTCTTAGCCTGCTGCGTGGCATTTTTCGCGGACACGGGTCCGGCGCAAAAACATATCAGAGCAATAAGCGCGATGACTGAATATCTACACATACTCTTCCCTCCACAGCTTCTTTCGGTCTAGTGCCGAGTCTGCCATATTGGAAAGATTATATACCAGCTTGCTTCTTTAATCAATTGACTTATTTATTTGACCAAACCGATATGACTTGTATACAACCGGTAATATGGGCCCAATTTGTTAAGAAGCTGTTCATGCGTCCCCTGCTCTGCTACCTCACCATTTTCAATAACGATAATTTTGTCCGCGCGCTGAATCGTATTCAACCTGTGCGCAATGACGAAGCTGGTCCTGCCCTCCATCAGTCGGTGCAGCGCCTGTTGGATATGGATTTCGGTGCGCGTATCCACGCTGCTGGTCGCCTCGTCCAGTATCAATACAGCGGGGTCCGCAAGCAGCGCGCGGGCTATCGCAAGTAACTGCCGCTGACCCTGGCTCAGGCTCCCTCCCGCATCGGTAAGCAGAGTATCGTAACCATGCGGCAGATGGTGAATAAACGGATCGGCGTTGGCGAATTTAGCGGCGGCTTCCACCTGCGCATCGGTGGCATCCGGCCTGCCGTAGCGGATATTCTCGCTGACGGTGTCGGTAAACAAAAAAGTATCCTGAAGAACTATCCCCAGGGATGTGCGAAGAGCGCTCTTTTTGAGGTCCCGGATATCCCTGCCGTCAAGGCTTATGCTGCCCTTATCTATGTCGTAGAAGCGGGTCAAGAGGTTGATGATAGTGGTCTTCCCCGCGCCTGTGGAGCCGACGAGCGCCACCGTCTGCCCCGCATCAACGTGAAACGTTATGTCTTTGAGCACCAGTGACTCTTCATTATAACCGAAACTGACATTCTTGAAGTCTATCTCACCGCGCACATCGCCCGTATCCAGCGCATCGGTATCGTCGATATCGCTGGATGTCTCGTCCATAACTGCAAACACACGCTCGGCCCCGGCGAGAGCCTGCTGGATCGTGCCGTATATGTTCGCGATCTGGATAAGCGGCCTGTTGAAATAATCCGCATAGTTGATGAATGCGGCGACGATCCCTATCGTGGTCATGCCCTTTGCCACCATCCACGCACCGGTGCCGGTCACTATCGCAAATCCGATGTTGCGATACATGTTCATCATCGGGCCCATCAGACCGATATATATCAGCGCCTTGACCGCAGTCCGCTTCAGGTCGACATTGGCCCTGCCGAAATCCTCGGCAGCCTGCCGCTCATGACAGCATGTCTTGATGACCCTCTGGCCGGTAATCGACTCTTCAATTACGCCGTTGAGCTGCCCCAGCGAGTCCTGCCTCGCGCGAAAGCCCTGTCTGGTGCGCTCGGCCATGAGCCTGGTCGAGATCGTGATGAACGGCACCGTTACAAGGCACGCAATCGCCAAAAGCCAGTTCAACTTGAACATGATGATCCCTGCGCCCACAATAGACAACACGCTCCCGATAAGCTGGGCCACACCGTCTGCAAGAGTCGAGCTTATGGTATCGGTATCGTTGGTGAGTCTACTCATCAGTTCGCCATGCGCATTGCGGTCGAAAAATCGAAGTGAGAGTGCCTGCAGGTGGCCAAAGAGGTCGCCCCTGATATCTTTCACACACTTTTGAGCGATGCGGATCATACCTATGGACTGCAGCCACGTCCCGCCCGCGCTCAGAAGATACACAACAATCAGCAGGCCGATCACATGAGCAAGGCCCGGCAGATCGCCGTGAGAGATATATTTGTCTATCGCCCTGCCTATTAAAAATGGCCCGCACAGCGACAAACCGGTCGTGGCGGCAACCAGAAATGTGATCCAGATAAGCCCGAGCCTGTAAGTCTGCAGGTATTTCCAGAGTCGTCTGAGGATAACGCGGCGGTTTTTCACCGACACGCTGCTCATAAGTCCCCCGTGTCTGGGCCCCATATGGTCGGTCATTGTGCGTTTAGCTGCCACTGTCGACCTCCGCTGCGCCCACCTGTGACTGGTATATCCCCTGGTAGACTTCACTGGATTTCAAAAGCTCATCATGAGTGCCGACTGAAGCGAGCGTTCCGTCCTCTATCACAAGTATCTTATCGGAATCGACTATGGACCTGATCCTCTGCGCTATTACAAACCGGGTGCACTTGTGCGACCAGGCGTTCAGCGCATCAAATATCCTGCGTTCGGTAATCATATCGACCGAGCTGGTGCAGTCGTCCAGGATCAATATTGCAGGGCGGCTGACCAGCGCCCGCGCTATGGAAAGGCGCTGCTTCTGCCCTCCGGAGATGTTGACGCCACGCTGGCCCAGCACCGAATCATACCCGTCAGCAAAGCCGGTAATAAACTCATGAGCCTGTGCCATCTTCGCCGCTTCCACAACCTCGTCGTCCGTTGCATCCGGGCTGCCGAACCGGATGTTGTCCCGTATCGTGCCGGAAAACAGGATCGTGTCCTGCAAGACCATGGCTATCTGCCGCCTCAGGCTCTCCTGGGTCAGTCCGCGGATATCCATACCGTCGATCTTTATGCTGCCGGCGCTCACATCATAAAGCCTCGGGATCAAGTGCGCCAAGCTGGACTTGCCCGCGCCTGTTGCGCCGAGGATCGCTATCGTCTCGCCCGGCTCTGCTTCAAAGGATATATCCTTGAGCACGCTTTCGTCGGAGCCGTTATAGCTGAACCCGACACCATCGAATGTCACACCTCCACGCAGCTCCGGGGCTTCATTTGCGCCCGTTCCATCCTGCACATCAGGAGTGGTGTCGAGCACATTTATGATCCGCGCAGCGGACGCATCAGCTCTCGATATCCGCATAAGGAGCATGCTCACCATCATCAGCGACCCGAGCATCTGGGTCAGATAGTTCACGTAAGCCAGCAGTTGACCGACCTTGAGGCTCCCATTATTTACGGAAATACCTCCGAACCACAGCACCCCCACAATGCCGAGGTTCATGAGCAGCAGCATCCCGGGAAACATGACTGCAATGAGCGACGATGCAACAGTAGTCGTATCGCTGAGGTTCTCATTTGCCCTGCCGAAGCGCTCGCACTCGTGTTGTGATCGTGAAAATGCCTTCACCACACGCACACCGGCAAGGTTCTCCTGAACTATCGAGTTTATCGCATCCAGCCGCTCCTGCACCGATGTAAACAATGGGTTAGCTTTTCGCCTGACGAGCACTATCATCAGCAGAAGCAGAGGGCTGAGCACCATCAGCAGCATCGAGAGCTTTGGAGATGTCACAATTGCCAGCGCCAGGCTGCCGACCATTAAAAGCGGCGCTCTCACCAGGACCCGCAGGAACATAATTACCGCTTCCTGCACCTGGTCGATATCGTTTGTGAGGTGAGTTATCAGCGAACCAGTGCCTAAGTGATCGATGTTGCCGAATGAAAGCGACTGGACTTTCTTAAACAGATCGGCGCGCAGGTCGGTCGAGAAATTGAGAGCCGCTATTGTAGAGAAAACAGTACACCCCGACCCGCCTACAAGACCGATCAAGGCTACAATTATCATTAACAGCCCATGGTGGAGCACATAGCCCACGTCATGATGAGCAATCCCTATATCGACAATCGACTGCAGCAGTCTGGGCTGCGACAAATCCATCGAGACCTCGATGACCATAAAAAAGGGCGCCAGCAGCGCCCAAACCCAATACGGCCTCAGGTAATGAATCATTCGTTTTATTTGCTTCATGTCACATCGGTCTCTGTTCTACGACTGCGGTTGGTCAGAATCGTTTATGCAGGCAGCTTGCTGATATTATGCCTAACTGAAGGTTATCAAAGATTTCCGGATTCGGCAACCCTTAGTAGAGGCAAAATTTTGGCAAATTTGATGAAGCTATGCAGCGCTGTTGAGGTAATCGCCGTCCGCAAGATACGCAGGATCGCGCAGGATCGCTTCCAGTTCTTCGGCGGGCACTGGGCGACTTACAAAGTAGCCCTGGATCTCATCGCAATCCATGGAACGAAGGACCTGAAGCTGCTCGATAGTCTCCACACCTTCGGCAATGACTTTGAGCTTGAGGCTCTGAGACATTGCAATTACTGCTCGAGCTATTGCGGCGTCGTCCGAGTTAGTGGTCAGATCACGAATGAACGACTGATCGATCTTTACTGCATCGATTGGGAAGCGCTTGAGATATGTCAGCGACGAGTAACCCGTCCCAAAGTCGTCGATGGAGAGCCGGACTCCCATCTCCTTGAACCTGCGGAGTATTCCTATCGCAAGGTCTATACTATGCATCAATACGCTCTCTGTAAGCTCCAGATCGAGATACTCCGGCGCAAGACCGGTCTCTTTGAGGATTTGGGCAACCTCGTCGGCCAGGCTGTCATGAGCCAGTTGGCGCGCTGAGACATTTACGGCCACACTGATGGGATTGAAACCGCACATTTGCCATTTCTTGTTCTGAGCACAGGCAGTGCGCATTACCCATCGTCCTATCGGCTCGATGAGGCCCGTCTCCTCAGCCAGCGGTATGAAAGCCGCAGGGGGAATAAGGCCCAGTTCCGGGTGATGCCATCGCACAAGCGCCTCGACGCCTAGAATTGCGCCCGTCTTTACATCCACTCGCGGCTGATAGTGTAACACGAACTCCTCGCGGTCCAGCGCTTTGCGAAGGCTGCGTTCGAGCTGCATTCTCTCCACTGCTGCCGTGTTGAGCGCCTCAGTGTAGAACTGATAGTTGTTGCGGCCCTGCTCTTTGGCGCGATACATAGCGGAGTCGGCGTTCTTGACTAAAGTTTCGACATCGGTGCCGTCTGTCGGGTATATGCTGACCCCTATGCTGGTGGTGACAAAAAGCTCCTGGCCTGCCAGCACAAACGGCTTGGACATTACATCGGCGACCCGGCGGGTGACTGACGCGATTTCGCTGGCGTTGGAAACATCCGAAAGGATAATTGTGAACTCATCACCGCCCATGCGCGCAATTGTATCCGCCTCACGAATGTTGTCATGAAGTCTCTCGGCAGCGGCCTTGAGCAGGAGATCACCCACACTGTGACCGAGCGAATCGTTTATGAGTTTGAACCGATCAAGGTCTATGAACAATACGGCCAACGCCACTTTGCGGCGCTCGGAATGCGCCAGACACTGAGTGAGCCTGTCGCTGAAGAGCAACCGGTTCGGCAGACCGGTCAAGTGATCGTGATGGGCGAGATGATCGAGCTTCTTCTCATAGACTTTCTTGTCCGTTATATTTCGCTTGATCGCGATAAACCGCTCGACTGCCTTTGACTCACTCTTAATCGGCGTAATTGTAACATCCTCGACAACTACGCTGCCGTCCCTTCGGGAAAGTGTGATTTCACCATGCCAGGTCCTACCGCTGAGTAATGAGTCCCAGAGGTCAATATAAAAGCCGGCATCATGCTTGTCGGACGTCAGGAAATCGGGAAGTTTGCCTTCCAACTCATCGAATGTATAACCGGTCTCGCGCTCGAATGACGGATTGACGAACTCGACCTTTCCCTGTATATCGGTGATCACGATTTGATCGTTGGCGGCATTCATGGCGGAGGTTCTGATGCGAAGGTCGGTCTCAGTCTTCTTGCGCTCGGATATCTCTATCAATAATGAGAAAATGTCGGCTATTGAACTTGCGAAACCCTGCTCGTCCGTTGTCCATTCGCGAGGTCCGCCCACGTGCTCGTGGCAGACAACCCCGATTGTGCGCCCGCTCAATAAAATGGGCACATTCAGCGTTGCATTTACGCCATGTTCAACAAAATATGGTCGAACTAATTCATTTGTTCGAGGATCATGTCTTACATCGGGAACGGCTATAATGCGCTCATCTTCTAATGCCTTAAAATACCCCGGGTAATCCGAGGCCCACATTGTCAGAGAACCGGAATGGTTGTTTGAAGAACATTCAAAAAGATCCAGACAGGATATCTTTGTATGCAGCTTATCGCACAGCCATACGCCGACTCTAGCCACATCAAGTGTGCGTGCAGCCGACTCTGTAACCTCACGGACCGCAGTATTCAGGTCACCACTGAAAAGTACTTTATTGCGAGCCATCTCAATGAGCATGGTTTGCTGCCTCTTCAGGCGCTCACTACTTTCTCTATGTGTCTTTTCGAAGCATTTGAAGTCAGTGATGTCTCTTATACTTTCGATGACGCCAACTATGCTTCCGCCGGAATCATAGAGGGGAGTGGCTTTCCCATAAAGATGGGTTCCACCTGACCTCAATATCGGACTGCGGGCCTCCGCCATCCAAGTCTCATTCTCGTTTTTGCATGTGGCATATTGGTCCTGCTTATGAATATTCGGCCTCAACACGAAATCGACGAGCATGGGCTGTCGCCGGCCATAAAACGCAATCGAATACTCATAATTGCTCTTGCCCAGCATGTTCTCTGCTTTGCAGCCTGTCATAGTTTCGGTGGCATGATTCCAGGCAATTATCTTTCCATCCATATCGATAGCAAAGGTCGCATCGGGAAGGAAATTGATAATATCGGCAAGACGCTGCTCGGACTCCTGGAGAGCCGTTTCCATTTGCTTGCGTTCAGTCATATTACGTATGACTGCTATAGCGTGGTCTTCGGGAAGTGGGATAAACCTGGCCTCATATGTGTGATTCTTGCCATGCCTGCTGAATGAATATTCGACAGCGGTCGCGCTTCCTGTTCTCTGAACTTCGAGAAAAGCATCCCGAAACTTGCCGCCGACACCCTCAATGGGAATCGTTTGGATGTGCTTGCCTATGGTCTGGTCGATGGGCAGATGGGAATCAGCGGCGCTGCCCCCCTTGCAATCCAGGATTGTGCCGTCCGCATCCAGGTATAGCAGCAGATCCGGGAAAGCCTGAAATATTGCGCGCAGTTCGGAATTGGCTTGCAGCAATTCTTCCGAGCTGAGGTCCAGAGAGCGCCCGAGCATGTGCAGATCGGTATCGAAGTCAAAATAGGCGGCATTTACCACCTCGAAGATCGGCTCCAACTCCGCCGGGTAATTATCCGATCCAAAGCACTTTCTAAGTTGTCTTTTGAGCAGGCTGTGCATTTGCTCCATGCTCAACTCTCCCTGAACGTTGTTATCGTTATTGATTGATTATGCAGTTCTGCATCCACACCGGGCATAAACGGCGCAATCTCCCCGTATGAGTAGAACCCGGTCATAACCGTGCCCGGTCCGTATATCTCGCGCACGGCCTCTATCTCTTCTTCCGATCGCTGTTTTAGCACCATCTTTCGAGCGACGCAGTTGACAATCACTGCAAGATCGGCATTTTCCGGCCCGAGCGCATCGCGGCTGATTGTTGCAGCTTCCACGGCACCATTCATTAAATGATTGATGTTGGCTTTCATAAGACGAGCGTAGGAACCGACCGGCACGTCACCTGCAAAGCACATCGCCTGGCTCTCTTCGTCAAACGACATAAATGCGCGGACCACTCTTCTTTCGTCACTGCCTTTTACTCGCATGCCTAACGGGAAGAAAAAGCTGACCGCGTTTAGGCCGCCTGGGATTTCCCCGACATACTTCTTGTACAGATCGAGCGCAGAGCGACCATCGAGTTCATAGAGGATATTACCTTCAGACTTTGTGATGAGCCTGTCCGGACCGAAGGGGTCCCAGCCACCTGCGGAAGCGTAACCTACGGAGAGTCGATCACCATAAAAACCGACAATGGCGGCCGCATTACGCATCAGTTTGCCGTCATAGACTATGCAAGTCTTTTTAAATTCCGTACCATCGCCCGCAAGCCCGCCGGTAACTGTTACACCCTCCGGCAAATGCTTCGTGATGCCTCGCACCAGATCGCTGCCGTTGACATCGATACCATCCGAAATGACAAAGGTGTGCACAAGCCCGCTGTGGTCGAGTGATTTCGCGAGGTGTTCGCCGACCTCAAATACATTGGTAAAGTCACTGATTTGTACGCACTTTCCCGCAACCTGAGTGCTGTCCATCTTGACGACGGTGATTGTGAGGGAATCTTCTATTACCTGAGTATCGAGTATTTCACCAGCGGTCGAACACCCGAAGATTTTGGCGTGAGGATACGCATTGACAATATCGTCAATGCCGCGTTGTTCTAAGATTGATCTATTACCGAACAGAAGAACAAATTGGGCTGAACTCGCCAAATCACCAGGAAATCCGGGCTGCCAACCCGTAGACTTGGCCCACCTATATTGCTCTATCTTCATTGTATAGCACCACCAAACTGCTTTACTACATGGGCATACAATCTCTCCCCTTGAGCATGTTTATTATCGGGTTTTCAGCGGACATTTCTTCAGGCAAATTGTTGCTGAAAATCGAGGATTTTGAATAATAATTTCTGGTCGGCTGCCAAAAGGAGAAGAAATTACAAGTTTAGACTCCAAGCACAAGGTTATCTCTATGAATCACCTCGTCAAAATCCTTGTGGCCCAAAATTTTCTCAATATCGTTACTGCGCTTGCCTTTTATAAGCGCCAGTTCACTTGAGCTATAGTTGGTCAGCCCGCGAGCAATTCTATTTGAGGACTCATCAATCACACATACCAGTTCACCGACCTCAAAGCTGCCGCTGCAGCCGGTTATGCCTGCCGCAAGCAGGCTCTTGCCGCGCTCGACAAGCATCTTTCGCGCGCCTTCGTTGACTGTGATGCTGCCTTTGACACGATTGCCGAAGGCGATCCAGCGCTTTCTATGGTTTAGAGCCTCGCCGCTCAAAAACCGCGTGCCCACCGGCTTACCGGCAATGATATCGGCAATGACATTTGGTTTGGATGCATTTGCGATCACCATTTTTACACCGGAGTTGGTCGCGATCTTAGCCGCCTCTATCTTGGTGTGCATGCCTCCGCTGCCGCAGTTGCCATGTGTCCCACAGGCAAGGTTTTCGATTTCCGGAGTGATCTCCTTAACTTCCTCAATTAGTTTACATGTGCGATCCGACCTGGGGTCGCCGTCAAAGAGACCGTCGACATCCGAAAGATTTATCAGCAGATCGGCATCGACACATGCGGCGACCAGAGCGGCCAGAGTATCGTTCTCGCCGAACTTGATCTCGTCGGTGGCCACTGTGTCGTTCTCATTGACAATAGGCAGGCAGCCGAGTTTGAGCAGCGTGCGCAGTGTATTGCGTGCATTGAGATATCTCGTGCGATGGTCGAAATCTTCACGAGTGAGCAGTATCTGACCCGGCACAATGCCGTAAGTCGAGAGCAGGTCGGTATATGTCTGCATAAGCGCGCTCTGGCCTATGGCTGCCGTCGCCTGCTGCTCGGGTATGTTCCTGGGGCGATCCGTCATGCCGATGCGCTCCATGCCTGCGCGGATCGCACCCGAGCTGACCAGTATCACTCCCCTGCCCTGCTTTTTTATCTCAGCCAATTGCCCGACCAGCGCTGACATTTTCTCGATATTCAGTGAACCGTCATCGCTCACCAGGCTGCTGGTGCCGACTTTAATCACTATCCGTTTTATCGACTTATTCGAAGGCTTCATCGTGAAAATCGAACTCCAAATCGGCTATGCGCACGGTGTCCCCATGCTGCGCTCCCATCTCGCGCAATCGAGAGATCACACCCATTTTATCGAGCTGGCGATGCATTCTGCGAAGGGCATATTCATTATTTATATCGGTGCGCCTCACCAGGACCTCCACGGCATGGCCCTTGATCGCAAACTCTTTGTCGCCCTCCTTGATAACATCCCAGGATTCGGCTTCTCTGTCGACGGTAAACCTGACCACTTCCTCGGCAAGCTCGATCTCTACTTTGGGCAGCTCTTCCAGGCGGTCGGCAATGCGATAAAGCAGCGGGCCGATCCCCTGGCCGGTCAGAGCTGAAATCTCGAAGACCTCCAGGCCGCGGGCCTCCAGATCAGGTTTCAACTCCTCAACAATCGCAGCAGCATCGGGTGCATCGACTTTATTTAACGCAACCATTTGAGGCAGTGATGCCAACTTTTCGCTGTGCGCGTGAAGCTCATCGTTTATTGCATCGAAATCGTGCATGGGGTTGCGCCCGCTGAAACCGGATACATCAATCATATGGACCAGGAGCCTGGTGCGCTCGATATGGCGTAAAAACTGATAACCCAGGCCCGCGCCCTCATGCGCTCCCTCTATCAGGCCGGGCATATCAGCAACCACGAATGATTTGTCACCGACCGATACCACTCCCAGGTTAGGTGTCAGAGTAGTAAACGGGTAATCCGCTATCTTGGGCCTGGCGGCAGAAATTTTCGATATAAGAGTCGACTTGCCTACGCTCGGGTAACCTATCAGCCCGACATCGGCTATAAGCTTGAGTTCGAGAGTAAGCAATACCTCATCCGTAGGTTCGCCCTTCTCGGCAAATTTGGGGGTCTGCAGAGTGGAAGTGGCGTACGCTGCATTTCCCCTGCCGCCCTCTCCGCCCTTAGCGACAACCTGGCGCTGGCCGTCATGCGTCAGGTCGGCAATAGCCTTTTCGGTGCCGGAACGGTAGACCAGCGTGCCCACGGGCACCCGCAGCAGAAGATCGTCGCCGTTCTTGCCGTGCCTGTCGTTGGGGCCGCCGTCGCCTCCGCGCTCGGCTTTATAGTTCTTCTTATATCGCAAGTCGACGAGGGTGTTGAGACGCGCATCGGCTTCAAGTATAATATCGCCGCCCCTGCCGCCGTTGCCGCCGGATGGGCCGCCGCGGGGGATATACTTCTCCCGCCTGAACGCGACGAGACCGTTGCCGCCGTCGCCCGATTTGACTGTTATCTCTACTTGATCTACAAATTGCATAATTTCTCCGGGTCTATTCTACCACGAGGGGTAAGGGAAGTCCAAAGAGAGGTTTTGAAATCGCGGAGTTACAGAATTTTGGAATGACGCGGAACATGTGGGCAAGAATGCCCACTATGATGGGTAAGGATCTCCGAATCCTTACCCGAGAACCAGTGCCGGATCTCCGAATCCGGCTATTCCAGCAAAGGTTGCGGGGTTCGGAGACCCCAATTCGGCATTAAGGTGGCATTTCGGAGATCGTCACCTATCAGGCGTTCACATTTTTGTAACTCGTGCGTTAACCCACGAAAAAAGGTCGGGGGCATACTTACCCCCGACCAATTTCCAGTTAATGTTTCTAGACCTAATCACTCAGCCTGAATGTCTGTATCTTCTTTGCAGGCACATCGACAGTCAGCTTATCGCTGCTTGCCAGCTCTTCGACACAGTCCTCTCGCAGGTTGGAGATGCACACTTTGGACGGTGCCTTGAACAGAGAAACCCTGGCCTTTGCTGGAGCTTCAGTGCCGTTCCATAGCCTCAAGGCAAACCCATTGCCGTCCTCGCAGCGCTTAACGCTGGAGAGCATTACATTGTCCGACTCGACACTCACAAACGATAACTGCACGGGCAACTTGGCCGATTCACTGGTGTATAGCACCGGCATTGCTTTCAATCCCTGCACAAAGGCATGAGCCTCACGCTGGGCATGGCTCTCATGCCAAGTGAGCGCATGCGGGATTATGCTGTAATTGAACACCATCTTTCTGCCGAGCATTTGAGCCTCAGGGGTAGCAATGACCGGTCCGGCAGGGCCCTGACGTGTGTTCTTATATCCGGTCGACAGGTATCCGACAGACCTCATCAGAGTTATCGCAATAGCCCTTTCAGTGTCCGGCGTAACTTCATATTCGGGCAGGCCGATGTTGGCGATGGTGAGACCGTTTGTCCCATCGCTCACTGATGAAAAACTCTTTTGAGCGAACTGCTTGGGCTGGTCTTCTTTCCAGATGTCCAAAGACGGCTGCTTGATAAACACCGGATGGTCGACCACATCAAACTGAGCCTCTCCAGATGAGACATCCGCATCCAGATATGACGGGAAGACAGCACGCAGTCTATGGTCACTAATTGTATTCACCAGGCTCGTCTCGATATCCACCCGGCGCGAGCCCGCTCCCAGAGAGACAACACTCTCGATCACCATCGGCTTTCTGGCTGCTGAACGGGCCTGATTCGAGCCGTCCAGCGACTCTGGCAGGTCCATCGTGACCCTGACCTTGTATGCAGCCCTTGCCTGTGAGTTTTCGATCATCGAGATTTCAGCATTGTTGGAGAGAGTGGTATATACCTCATCGCTCTTTGGGAACGAGTAGGCATATCCGCCGCCGTTGTCGCCGCCGTCCTCGAAGTAGTGCAGGTTCTCATAGACATGGCCTGTCGACTTGTCTTTAAGGCAAAGCGTGCCATTGGGCTTTATCTCCACGCGCAGATATTCGTTCTCCATGACATTTCGCTCAGGGCAGAGTTCGCCATACAAACAGTTCGGCTTATCCAGGGGCTTGAACTTAAAGACTTTGTAGCCGCAGGCGGGTATATCCTGCGCCCAGAAGCTGAAGTTGAATACAGGTCGGCAGTCGGCGGTGCAGAATTTTCTTAGCGATGGCCTGTTTACCACTTTATCTTCAAAGCCCTTCAGCCAGGACTTCTGCCGGTTGCCGTCCATATCGGTAACCAGGATTCCCCGGAAGTCAGACTCTTTCGGCCAGTTCTTTGCGCTGAACGGAATCTCTACCTCGACATCCATCCAGTCCGAACGCTGCTCCTGGCTCGGATTAAAGACTGCAAACGCATATTCATCTTCCGCAAGGCCGTCGATCTTAACGTTATCCAGTATGTCCGTAAACACGAACTGCAGGAGGTTATCGGCGATATCTTTAGCCCACTCGAAACGGGTCTCCATCTGGCGATGCACAGTGTCGATAGAGCAGCCGCCGATGGAGTCGTGCGGATGATTTTTGAGGACCCAGCGCCATGCCTGTTCGATAAGCCCCTTCTCGTAACTGCCGCCGAGGAGCGAGTTGAAGACACTGAACGGCTCGACCCAGTTTTCAAGGAGCGTGCAGCACTCCTGGTTCTGCTGTTTGAGATATATCCGAGACGACAAAACGCCATTAAGGATAATACCGGTGCCCGTCTCTGACCATACCGTATCGCGCAGCTCCCCGCGCACTACCTGCAAATCCTTACCCTTGACGGCAGCCCTCAGCGCCTCGACATACTCATCGAACGAAGCGTGTACTATCTCGCCGCCCTTGAGCTTTTTGTTGGCTTTCTTGATAAGGCTTGGAATCTCGGGGTTGGCCTCCATATGATCGACGCCGTTAAAGAGGATGTGGCAGCCGGTCGCCGCTTTCTCTTTGATCTCGGCACATGCGGCTATAAGCGCTTCGACAGCCATATCGCCTGTCGAAACCTGGCCGCTGCGCGCACCCGAATCGATGAACTTCTCCTTGATATACGCAGGGATCGAATCGACAAATAGCGCAGCAGTGCAGTATCCGTATTTCTCATGGATGTGTGACAGGAGCACACTGGAGCCGTCAGGGGACTCCCATATCAGTTCGTTCTTATACTCGTCACCTGATATGCCCCGCCACAAAATGGCATTATCTATCCCCCACTGCCTGAGTATCTGCGGGATCTGGCTGAAGTGGCCGAATGTGTCAGGCAGGTAACCTGCTTTACTGGGTTTACCGAACTTATTTGCCACTCTGCTGCCGAACTCGAGGTTTCTGACTGTGGACTCACCCGTCACAAGAAACTCATCGGGCAATATATACCACGGGCCGACAACAAGTTTGCCCTCGCCTATCCTTTTGCGAATCTCTGCTTCACGCTCGGGCTTTATTTCAAGATAGTCCTCAAGCACGATTGTCTGGCCGTCCAGATTGAAGCATTTATAGTCGGGGTCATTTTCAAATATATCCAGCAGCTTGTCCATAAGGCGCACCAGGCGCATTCTGAACTGCTGAAACTCTCCATACCATTCACGGTCCCAGTGGGTCTCGGAACACAGGTAATATTTATCGGGCACGATCAAACTCCTTAATACAATGTATCATGCGTGCGCCAAGCGCACATATTACCGTTCTTGCGGTTGGGCGGAAGTTCCTTCCGGTAGTTGGAATAAAATGAGGATGCTTGGGTGTGTGGGCAAGAATGCCCACGAAGACAGGTCGGGGGCAGGAATACCCCCAACCATCAGCATGTCAACATTTACACATATCATTTAGACAAGTGTAAAGGAAACGGACGTAGTGGGCCGGAAAACTTCAGCATGACTTTCTGCTCACCATCATCACAAGCCATCTCCAAATCATGCTCTTGGTAGTCCTGCGGCATTCTCATTACAAGAGCGGTAATCAACTTTGGGTCAGTCAGATACTTTTTCTTGAGCTGCACTTGTATATCTGCCTGTTTTTTATCTTCGTCCGACATGTTATATCGAACTTCCAGTGCATTTACATCCTGAAAAAACGAGACAAGCCATACAGGATCAAACTTCGCCAGCGGCAATCCTGCTTCGCTCTTCACTATGGTCTTGTCCGAGTCGGACAACGCAGCATACAGTCTCCATGCGCAAATTTCATCCTTGGGTCTGCTGCTCCAAAAGTTCAAAGTATAAATATCTTTTGTATGAGTTATCCATTCTCCAGTTTGTCGCATGGAAAGATTCACGAGCGGCACTATATCATCAAACTGGACGCCATTGCCTCTCATCTTATCTTGCAAGCCGGAAACTAAGCTCTCCGGCACCAAATAATAATGGTGTTCGCGCCATTCACTGGCCCATCCTACTATCAGTTTATCCTGTTCATTAATCATCCATGTCGTCTGATAGTTCCCATGCTCATTATTCAGCCAGGCAGGCTGGTAACAATCCAGCGATCTTATAGCCTCACCTAATGTTGTATCTTTCACATAGAACTTATCAGCAGCAGGAATAAATTTCTCATCTTGATGACTTGCGAAGTCTTCGCAGACGATATTGAACCCGCTTGCTTTCGCAATGGCAGTCACTGCATCTGCAAAAGTCGGGTGATCTTTGTCTTTGGGAGTTTCAAGGGTAATCTTTGTCTTCAGAACCGGCAGTTCCCAGTCCTGCAACGTGGCAAGAATATGTAATCGGTCTTTGGGATAGTCTTCCTGTGGCTTGGGCAGTTCAGATGGCGGCCGGGGAGTATAGTCAAAACCCTTTACATTCTTCAGAGCTTCCGCACATCGCGGTATCGGATATCCGCTCTGTGAAATTGTGCCGTCGGAATGACGCCAAGCCCAACCGCCACACAAATACAAAAGCCCACTGTCGCCAACCGCATCCAAAGCTATCCTCATTTCGCTCTTTTCAATATCTTCCAGTCGGCAATCTTTGGGGGCATGCTGCTTATATAACAGTCTCAGCGCATCGGCGATTTGAGGCGATGTCTCTGCATCCACAATGACACTTTGTCCTGCCAGAACCTTTTTCTCGGCATCTTCCCCCAAGTATGCAAGGACCTTTGAGAATCCCTGTGCCCAAGGACCAATACCGGACCTGTCCAGACCCGGCTTACTGCCAAACGAGGCGAGTGTTTCCCACCCCCATTGTGCATCGGCAAACTTGGCATAATACCGGTCTTCCATTTGCTTAACGATATCGTCCGCAGACTTTTTATTACGGCAAATCCTGTAGTTGGATGCACTGTCGTCTGAACCGACTTTTGTACTGGTAAAGATCGTGTGGGTTCCATCCGCAATTGCTCTATAGAGCTTGCCGAGGGGTATATTGTTCGCGCATACGACCAGGGGTATATCCTGCACTTGCCAGTCGTCCTTGTTCTTACCGCAGTGAACACGCACACCGCCGATTTTGTTGAGGTCTTCAATTACTGCATGTAGCCTTTTGTAACCACTTTCATAGGACACCTGCTGTGAAAGACGTTCATCTGCTGCAATTGGAGATTCTTGTGCTTCAATGCTTGGCAACCTCGTGATGTTAGGATCTACTACAACTCTGCCCAGAGCATTTGCCGATGTTGCAATGATCATTGTCGACAAAAGTAAGATCGGTATCTTCATATAGCCCATTTTTCATTCACCCGATGTTTTGAACCAAAGATTGCCAGCCATTACATAATATAAAACTACAGCTACTCGCTATATATTACATATATAAATGCAAAAAGGGAAGATGACCGAAATGGCCAATCTTCCCCATAAAGTTGCTTATTTGATAGCTCGGCTACCCGGCTTCAGGATAGACGCTAACTTTCTTTCTGCCGTTGCCATGCTCGAACTTGACGAACCCGTCGATCAAAGAAAACAGCGTGTCGTCCTTGCCCTTGCCGACATTGATGCCGGGATGCAGCGGAGTGCCGCGCTGGCGGACCAGTATGCTTCCGGCGGTCACTTTCTCGCCGGCAAACTCTTTAACACCAAGCCGTTTCGGGTTGGAGTCTCTACCGTTTCTAGTACTACCTAAACCTTTTTTATGAGCCATGAAAAAACCTCAGTTATGAGTTTTGAGTTGTGGGTTGTGAGTTACGGTTTCCAAAAACATAACTCATAGCTCGCAACACTTAACCCTTGATATCCGTAATTGCCACACGGGTAAGATACTGTCTGTGACCGTAACGTCTGTGCTCGTCTTTCTTGGGCTTATAGGTGAAGCCGTTGATCTTGCGACCCTTGTAATGCTTCATTACCTTGCCCACGACCTTCGCGCCCGTCACGTATGGAGAACCGATGTTGACTCCCTTATCGTCAGAGACAAGCATTACTTCATTTATGACGATCTCATCGCCCTCATTCGCGGCAAGCCTGTTGACGGCGATAACGTCATTTTGTGTGACTCTGTATTGCTTGCCACCAGCTTTGATTATGGCGTACACTTCGAACCCCCATTACTATTTAATTATTCACCAGCATCCCTCCAGATGTCGCACATCCGGAGGGATGAGTATACTCCAAGATTGACTAACCACTTATATTATCACGAGCGCGCAGGCTTGTCAATAGACTTTTCAGAAGTCATAACTTCTCCAAAAGCATATGACCGGTGAATATCGGTAAGCTTTGCCTTTACACGTCGGCCAACGTATTTGCCGCCGTTTTCAAGCTCCACAAGATATCCGTCGAGCCATGCGCTCGCCTTGGGCAGCATCGAGAACGGATTTCGCACAACGCTGCACTCGATGGTCTCGCCCTTGCGCCAGGGTGTCATTTGAGCATCCATTTCCTGAAGATTGCCCGGCGCGATCTCGTATTTCTCGATATGCAGAGCTTCGCTGGCGCGGACGTATATCGCACGCTTGAGCCGCCGCTCGATCTCATCTATAACCTCGCCGCCGCTTCCGATCAGGTGCATCACCACCTCAGGGTTCGCCGTGACCATAAACGCTTCTTCGTCCATATCGGAAGTCAAGTGTCTAAGATCGCGCTCGATCCGCAGGCTGACCGTATCGGCGCTCTCGACCAGTCCCTTGCCCTGACAATACGGGCAGGGTTCGGTCACTATCTCGGTCAGAGTCTCGCCGGTGCGTTTTCGGGTCATCTCGACCAAACCCAGCGGGCTTATATGACATATCTTGGTCCGGGTGCGGTCCTTGCGCAGTTCGCGCTCCATAGCCGCGATCACCTTTTGCCTGTCCTTTACATTGGACATGTCAATGAAGTCGAGCACTATGATACCGCCGATATCGCGCAGTCGAAGCTGCCTTGTAATCTCATTGACGGCGTCCAGATTAGTCTTCAAAATAGTGTCCGACAGACTGGTGGAACCGATAAACTTGCCGGTGTTGACGTCGATTGCGGTCAAGGCCTCAGTCGGGTCGATTGTCAGGTGGCCACCTGATTTGAGCCACACTTTCCGGCGCAGCGAACTCTCTATCTCGGACTCGATGCCGAAGTGCTCGAAGATGGGCTCAGGCTCGTCATACAAAAACAGTCTGGAACGCATCTTTGGAGAGATAAGCTCGACCAGCTCGACGGCCTTTTCGTAGTCGACCGGGGAATCTATTATCATCTTGGCGACATCCGAACCGAATACGTCTCGGATCATCTTGTAGATCAGGCTCAGGTCCTGATGGACCAGCCCCGGCGCGGCGACTTTCGCCGACTTCTCCTGGATCTGGTTCCACATTCTCATAAGCATCTCCAGATCACCGCGAAGCTCATTTTCGCCGCGGCCCTCAGCTTCGGTCCGAACGATCATTCCAAAACCGAGCGGTTTTATGCTCTCGGCAATTTTCTTGAGACGGTCACGCTCGCCCTCGCTTTCGATCTTTCTTGAAATTCCGGTGTTGTCGGCCTCAGGCATCAGCACGAGATAGCGTCCCGGCAGCGATACTCTGGTCGATACGCGGGCGCCTTTTGTGCCTCGCGGACCCTTTACAACCTGGACAAGGACCTCCTGGCCGGTCTTTACCACATCTCTGATCTTCAGATGATGCCTGGATCCCTCTTTTCGAGCGCTGGGATACTCATCATCCATCTCGGGCAGAACATCCGCGACATACAAAAACGCATTGCGCTCCAACCCGATATCGACAAACGCCGCATCCATGCCGACCAGCACATTTGCGACCTTGGCCTTATATATGCTGCCGACTACGCGCTCTTCGCGCTCCACATGAAGCTCCACTAGTTTGCCTGATTCGACAAGCGCTACGCGTGTCTCACGTGTGTCAACATTTACAATTATCTCTTTGGACATGCACTATCACCTCCTTTCTTTGTCCGGTTTCAGTATAAATTTCCAACTTTTAATAATCGGGCGCGATATCTGATCGCGACCGCATAGAATATCGCGATTTGAAATCGCGAAGTTGATATGCTGCGGGAATGACATTATCCATTAGCCTTGCAGATTCGCAGCGGCGTTAATTCCCGCAGACAAGCTGTCTTTCACAAAACTCAAGCTCCGGGAACTGACGTATTTCGTAATTGCAAGGTTATCTATCAGCGTCGTTCTCGAAGCATAATAACATCTCAAATTTGTCATTCCCAGCTTGACTGGGAATCCACAGGAACCGGTGCTCTAAGTATCTAGATTCCCGCTTTCGCGGGAATGACACAGGCTTTGATGCACCCTACTACGAACCTAGCGTTGCAAAAGCATCTTCGCATTGAATTTAATGATCTTATAAAATGCGGTTATATTTAATTATAATTAAAACTCATCAGTCAACAGGGCCGACCGATGGATCGACATAATGCGTATTCCCGGAACATCTTTGCCCAATTCATCGACAATCTCAGCAGGCTTGACGGTAAATTGAAGATGCCTGAGTCTGATGCGAATATGACTGCCATGCGGGTCACACAATTCTATAGACGCTATTCCGGGGCGAATATCTATAGCACCGCGCTTTTCGCGCTCACGAATTATTTCATTCTTGCTCAAAAGCTGCTCGATTGCCGTCTGCAACTTTTCGGCAGGCTGATCGTCCGGCAGGCTTACTTCAACTATGAGTTCGCTGCCGGTTATGGCAGGTCCTTTCTTATTTTCGGCAAGGACCTCTGATTCGAGCAACTTAATCCCCTCGGGCAGAGCCTTTTGAAGCCTTGAGATAATATCCTTGAGGTCAATCGGGGGATGAATGTTCAGAGTAATCAGCTCGGCACCGGCTGTCGCGCCCAGAGGAAGCGCGGATGCAATGGACATCTTTGCCCGGGGGTTGAACCCCAGGCTGTAAGCGATGTCTATACCGGACATCCTGACTGCACGCTCAAATACTCGCAGCAGATCTAGATGACCAAGCCATTGGACGGCCTCACCCTTGCTGAACGTCAGCATAACGCGTTCAAATTTAGTATTTGATATTTTAGATTGATTATTTGGCTGAGGATTAGGGGCTGCCTCTGGAGTATGAGGCGGGCACTTCAGGCCTGCCATCTTCTCGCGAATGCCGCAGGCCGAGCATGTTATGCGGCAGTCCGGCGTAGTATCGCCGGTCGTTGCCCTCTCATCCTCACGCGCAAGAAACTCTTTCGATACGCCCACATTTATATGATCCCAGGCAAGCCCTGCATCCTTCGGGATTTCACGATTAGCAAAATCTGTAATATCCAGGCCGGCCGACTCAAATGCAGACTGCCAGCGCTCGTGATCGTAATTATCCTGTTCGAGTTTGCCGCCATGCTCCCACACATTGCGTATGACCCTGCCAAGGCGTCTGTCGCCTCTTGCGAGCGCAGCCTCTACGCGGCTGCACTTTGGGTCATGCCAGCTAAGTGAAATATTCTTGCCTCTTAGAAACGGCCTCACAACGGAAATTTTGCGCTCCAGTTCCTCTAAAGTGGCCATGGCTCGCCACTGGAAGGGCGTGTGCGGCTTGGGCACGAAGGGCGAGAGCGTTACGTTAAGAACGAGCGGAGCCCTGTGTCTTCGGCCTATGTCGATTACACTCGTGACCAGCTTGCCGATACCTTCAAGGTCTTCGTCCGTCTCGGTAGGCAGCCCGACCATAAAATAAAGCTTAATTCTTCTCCAACCGTGCTCCACGGCAGCCTCGACAGCGCTCAGCAGGTCATCCTCGGTGACGTTTTTGTTTATCACATTGCGCAGGCGCTGAGTCCCGGCTTCGGGGGCGAACGTGAGCCCGCTCTTTCTGACCCTCTGAATCTCAGCCGCAAGATGCACACACTCCGCGTCGGCTCTCAGACTCGGCAGCGATATGCCTACCTTGTCAGCCTCATGTTGATCAATCAGAGTGCGCACCAAGTCGTTTATGCGCGAATAGTCGGCGCTGGACAGCGACGTAAGGGCAATCTCTTCATAACCAGTATTGTCAAGGAGCGTTTTCGCCTGCTCGCATAGCGTCGGCAGAGAGCGTTCGCGCACGGGCCGGGTTATCATCCCCGCCTGGCAGAACCTGCAGCCTCTGCTGCAGCCTCTCATTATCTCAAGGGCGATCCGGTCATGGACCGCCTCGGTAAACGGCACTATCAGCGTATCCGGAAACGGCGCGTTCTCTAAATCTGTGACACGTCGAGCATTTATTCGGGTGTCGGAATGGATATCCGGGACGTAGATACCCTCAATGTCGGAAAATGCACTCAAAATACGCTTCCTATCGCCCTTGCACTTACGATAGGCTTCGACTATCTCAAGAATAACTTCCTCGCCATCGCCGATCACGAATGCATCAATGAAATCGACCATAGGCTCGGGATTAGTGGCGCAGTGGCCTCCGGCGATTATTATCGGATCATCGTTCGTGCGTTCCGACGCAAGCTGAGGAATTCCGGCAAGATCGAGCATATTGAGGACAGTGGTGTAGCTCATCTCGTAGGCCAAAGAAAAGCCTACTATATCGAAGTCCTTTATCGGCAGCGATGACTCCAGCGAGAAGAGAGGAATGCCCGCGCTCCGCATCTGATCTTCCATATCGAGTGCAGGCGCGAAAACGCGCTCGGCAGCAGTGCGCACATCGGAATTGAGGATATGATAGAGAATCCTCAACCCGAGGTTCGACATGCCGACTTCATAAACATCCGGGAAAGCGAGCGCAATCCGTACGCTCACCTCTTCTGGCGGCTTCACAACCGAGTTGAGTTCGCCGCCTGTATATCTCGCGGGTTTCGCCACTCGGGGCAGGACTTCGTTAATCCGTCCCCTCAAGCTGGACGCCGTAAATGATAATGTCATAGTATTACGCAAAAAGCCGGCGATCATTACGTTTCGCCAGCCGTCCACTTACGCATTATATCACCGAAGTGCATGATCGTCAAACTCAGGGTAAGAGCGGGTGCATGTCAGATTTACGGAATCACGCTGCAATTTTGGCAGCCTCTAATATATTGCCAGTTCTTTTATTAAGCACTGCAGAGCGCAAATGTGCGATTGTCTCGATTCCGTGCCTCTTCCAGCG
>JBDKUO010000056.1 GCA_039679645.1 Armatimonadota bacterium | reverse complement strand
CATTGGTTGCCTGTTTTAGCAGCATTGATAGATTTATACACTTGTGTTGTCGCCGAATCGGGGAACTTGGAATGTGTTTCAATAATTCTTCGTATCTTAGCGAAGCATTCTGAGACAGCTTCCCCTTCTCCCGAAACGGCCCGACGCACTACCGTTGCTTCGGTTCCAAAGGGGCCGAAGCCGCTCATCAAATAGAAAATAATCAGTTATAATTATAAAATGAAAGCGGTTTACCCTGGTAGTTTCGACCCGGTGACAAGCGGTCACCTGGACATAATAGAGCGCTCGGCGAGAATCTTTGATGATCTCGTGGTGGCTGTTGCCGTCAACCCGAAAAAAGATCCGATGTTTTCTGTGCCGGAAAGAATGCAATTTTTACGCGAAGCATGTGGACACTTAGCCAATGTTACTGTAGACTATTTCCATGGACTTACGGTAGACTATGTAGAGAGCCAGGGCGCAAGGGCAGTCATAAAGGGACTTCGGGCCATCTCGGACTTCGAGGCCGAGTTCCAGCAGGCGCTTATGAATAAAAGCCTGAATGATCAGGTGGAAACGCTTTTTATGATGACAAGCCCGGAGCACCTGTTTTTGAGTTCCAGTTTAGTCAAGGAAGTTGTGGAGCTCGGCGCCCCGATACAGGGGCTGGTACCGAAAGTTATTGAAGCGAGAGTACTTGAAAGATTGCATCAGAGAGGGCAGGAGGCTTAGAAGATGATAGATCAAGAACAAGTGGTGGTGCGCAGACCTTTTCTGAATGGGGGAGGCAATCAGGAAGATATACTGAGGTTGCTCGATGACATGGAAGACCTGGCTGAAAGCAGCACGTCTTTCTTCGGCAAGGCATGGGGTTTGGACCTGGAAGAGTTTCATATGCTGATCAATAAGGTCAGGGCGTCTCTGCCCGATGAAGTGCGCAGGGCCAGCCGGGTCGCCAACGACAGCGACAAGATTGTTCTTGCAGCCAAAGAAGAAGCCGAGATGATCAAAGAACAGGCCATAGAAGAGTCCAACAGGATCATGGAAGAGGCTCGCCAGATGGCTTCCAAACTGGTCGATACCAGTGAGATAAACCGAATGGCAAAGGTCCAGGCTCAAGAGATGATGGCCAATGCTGAAAACTCAGCCAGAGAGATCAAGCGCGGATCCGACGAATATGCGCGTGATGTTCTTTCGGCCATTGAGAATCATTTGGCTAAAGTTATGGGTACAATCCAGAAAGGCCGCGAGAAGCTGGACATGCGCATAAGCGCCGTGCAGACTTCAGAGCCGATTATTCCCATCGGACGTGGAATTAGAAGATAATCACCCGGTGTTTCGGGGACTTGTTCCCGATATTAAATGGTTGTCGGAATGTTTTAACGTCTTAACGTCATAATGTCAGTGCGCCACAAGTCACGGAATTTTGCGCCGTGGAGGTGGCGTTGTGACCTTATGACGTTTGGCGCTGTACAGTGGAGTTGATAACAATGCCTAACGTAATGGAAACGGTCTATGCCAGGGCAAAGGCCGCCAAGAAAAGAATCGTGCTGCCGGAAGCGGAAGATGTCAGGACAGTCACTGCCGCTCAGAAGATAGTCGAGCAGGGCTTGGCCGAGGTGTTTCTTGTAAATGCCGAAGACAAGATCGCATCTGCAGTAGAAAAGTCAGGCGCGGATGTCTCAGGCTGCAAAGTAATCGATCCGGTCAAGTCGCCCAAGTTCGATGAATATGCAAAGCAGTTTTATGAAATGCGTAAGCACAAGGGCATGACCGAAGAGAAAGCCCGCACTATGATAGCCGACCCGCTGCACTTCGGGTGCATGATGGTCGCCAACGACGAGGCCGACGGTCAGGTCTCCGGAGCCACTCACTCGACCGCAGATACTGTAAGGCCTGCGCTGCAGATCCTGCGCACCGCGCCGGGCTGCAAGCTGGTATCGAGCTTCTTTGTTATGATCGTGCCGGACTGCGAGTATGGCGAGAATGGAACATTCATATTTTCGGACTGCGGTCTGGTCATCAATCCGGCAGCCGATGAGCTTGCAGAGATCGCAATCCAGAGCGCAAAAACAATGAAGAGCCTTTTGGGAGCCGAGCCCAGGGTTGCCATGCTTTCGTTCTCGACTAAGGGAAGCGCATCAGACCCGCTGGTAGACAAAGTAGTGGAAGCGACCAGGATCGCAAAAGAGAGAATGCCCGACCTTATGCTTGACGGCGAGCTTCAGGCAGACTCCGCTCTGGTCGACTGGATAGCCAAGAAAAAAGCTCCGGGCAGCCCGGTTGCAGGTAAGGCAAACGTGCTTATCTTCCCTGACCTCAACACAGGCAACATCTGCTATAAGATGATTGAGCGGCTGGCTAAGGCCGAGGCATACGGGCCGGTGCTGCAGGGGCTTAGAAAGCCTGTAAACGATCTTTCCCGCGGATGCAACGCGGACGACATAGTGAATGTAGCCGCCATAACAGCGGTCCAAGCCATACAATAATTATGAATTTTGAATTCTGAATTTTGAGTTATGAGGAAACTCGTGCTCAACTCAGAATTCAAAATTTAGAATTCAGAATTTTTAGAACTGGTGTATTAATGAAAATCTTAGTATTAAACAGTGGGTCCAGCTCACTGAAATATCAGTTGATCGATTCGGAGAGCGAAGAAGTTCTGGCAAAGGGGCTTGCGGAACGTATCGGAACGGCAGGCGGCGGAGGCAGGGTCAAGCACGAGTGTGTCGCTAACGGCAAGGCCGAAGTAAACGTCGATATGGCCGACCATGCCGAGGCCATCGATCATGTATTTGCACTGCTCAAGGACCCCAAGGTCGGTGCAGTTAAGAGCATGGACGAGATTTCGGCTGTCGGCCACAGAGTGCTCCATGGCGGTGAGAGGTTTGTTCAGCCGACTCTCGTGAACGAAGAAGTAGTGCTGGAGATCGAGAAGCTCAGTGATCTTGGTCCGCTGCACAATCCCGCAAACGCCAAAGGGATTCGCGCTTGCATGAAACTGATGCCGGGTGTGCCCCAGGTAGCGGTTTTCGATACGGCTTTCCATGCGACTATGCCGGATTACGCATATACATACGCTTTACCTTATAAGTATTATCAGGATTACGGGATCAGGCGCTACGGCTTTCATGGCACATCTCACAGGTATGTAACCGGCCAGGCGCTTAAGATGCTCAAGTCGATGAACGTTGACCCGGATAAATCGCGTATAATAACATGTCACCTGGGTAATGGATCGAGTATGGCCGCAGTGGTCGGCGGAAAAGTAATGGACACTTCGATGGGTGTCACTCCGGCAGAAGGTCTTATGATGGGCACACGCTGCGGTGATATCGACCCTGCCATACTGACGTATTTGGGTAAGAAGCTCGGCGCCACCGCCGAAGACCTGGACGATTTGATCAACAAGAAGAGCGGCCTGCTGGGTGTGTCCGGTGTATCGGGTGATATGCGCGACGTCGAAAATGCGGCGGACAAAGGCAACAAGCGCGCTCAGCTTGCGCTTGCCATTTTCTGCTATCGAATTCGCAAGTATATCGGCGCATATATCGCAGCGATGGGCGGGCTTGATGCAATGGTCTTTACCGGAGGGATCGGCGAGAACAGCACGACCATCCGCGCCAGAGTGTGCGATGGTATGGATTTCTTCGGGATCGAGCTGGACTCCGATAAGAACGACAAGCTCAAGGGCCCGGCGGATATCAGCAAAGATGGCTCGAAAGTGAGAATCTTGCTGATCCCGACCAATGAAGAGCGAGTCATCGCGCGTGAGACCGTGCAGGTTGTTGAAAGCGCTTAGCAAGTTATAGAATACAGGTGCCGACAATGAAACTCGACCTAAGTGAAATAGCATCGCACCTTGGCAAGCGAATACAGTATAATATAGATGAGCCGCCTATTGATGACCCCGAAAGCGGAGTCAAATGCGTCAAGCCGATAAGCGGCGAGATTACGTTTAACAATACCGGCAAGCATATAGTCACTAGGGGGCACTTTGAGGCTACAATCGAGCTTGAGTGCACCAGGTGTCTTAAACCTTATACGATCGATCTTAAGCTGCCGATAGAAGAAGAATTACAGATACCGGGACACACGATTGAGGTGCTTGAGGAACAGGAGCTTCCCGAGGACGAGAAAGAGCCGCTGTTTGTGGACTATATTCTCGACCTGACCGAGCTGCTGCGCCAGAACATCGCGGTCGCTGTTCCGATCAAGACTTTGTGCTCGGATGAGTGCAAGGGTCTTTGTTCGCGCTGCGGCAAGGACCTTAATGAGGGGCCATGCGGCTGCCCGGCGGAGGGCGATGAGTCTCCGTTCGGCGCGCTCGCAGAGCTGCTTGAAGAAGATGAGTCGGAAAGCTAGAGAGTCAAAATGTCAAAAAGTTAACTTTGATCGGGCGTTATTTCCGATGACGCCCGAAACAGAATCTGAGGATTTGAAATCCTAGTATTCGGTTTCGCACGCGATTCGGAGATTGCGTGCGATCAGTATTGTCGCTGTTGATTGATGGCAACTTTTTGACTTTCAAACTTTTAGACTTTTTGACTATACAAAAGGAGATCTAAATGCCTTTACCGAAAAGACGACATTCAAATCAGAGGACGCGTCTGCGCAGAACGCACTACAAGCTCAACGTGCCGACCGTCTCGGAGTGCCCGCGCTGCCATGCGCCGGCTCAACCGCACCATGCCTGCCCGTCGTGCGGCTATTACAACGGCCGGCTGGTTATAGAAATCAAGGAAAAGCAGAAGGCCGAGTAGAGTTGCTGACTGACGGCGTCGAAGGGATTCGCGCATGAAAATAGCCGTCGATGCAATGGGTGGCGATTTTGCTCCCGCGGAGATAGTCAAGGGAGCGGCGCAGGGCAGCAAGCTGCATGACGTGGACGTTGTTCTTGTCGGGGATGAAAAGGCCATAAGGCGATATCTGCCGGCTGAGTTTGCCGCGTCCAATAGAGTAACGATCAGACATACCTCGGAAGTGATCACGATGGACGACCACGTGGACGCTGTCCGCACGAAGCGTGACGCGTCCGTGGTTGTTGCCGCGTCTATGGTCAAAAAAGGCGAGGCCGACGCCATGGTCAGTGTCGGCAATACCGCAGCGGCTATGGCGGTCGCAACGCTCAGGCTAGGCAGGATCAAAGGTATTGATCGCCCGGCCATTGCGTGCGTCTGGCCCGGAAGACATGGCCCGACCATTATGCTGGACGCCGGCGCCGTTGCAGACTGCAGCGTTGAAAACCTGACGCAGTTTGCCGTGATGGGCAGCGTCTATGCAGAGAAAGTTTTCTCGATCCAAAATCCGCGTGTAGCTCTGCTTTCGATTGGCGAGGAGAAGAGCAAGGGCAACGAGGTTGTCAGGGCTACGTATGAAGTCTTGGCTGCGAGTAAATTGAACTTTATCGGCAATGTCGAAGGCAGACATCTGCTTTCAAACGAAGCCGATGTGATAATAGCCGATGGGTTCGCCGGAAACGTTGCGCTGAAGGTCGCCGAAGGGCTGATCGAGCATGTGACCGGGGTCATCAAGGATGATCTTCGCGTGCATCCGCTCGCCAAAATCCCCTTATTGCTGCTTGCGCCGATGTTCAGGCGTCTGCAGAAGAAACTGGACTACGCCGAACACGGCGGTGCGCCTCTGCTTGGGCTTGACGGTGTGTGTATCATCGGCCATGGCAGGTCTAATGCGCGCGCGGTCGCAAGCGCAGTCAGGGCCGCAAAGGAAGCGGTAAACGGCCACGTTGTCAGCACGATCAGGGATTCGATTATCGGTGCGGACAAGCAGGAACCCATGCAGGTGGGAAATAACAGTTAACAGTCAGCAGGTTATGGCCTGTTTAGTATGTTTATGTCAGATGAGATAGGATGTGCTATGTGTAACCAGAGGAATGCGGGAATTATCGGCACCGGTTCAGCCGTGCCGGATAAGGTGCTCTCAAATGCGGACCTGGAGAAGATGGTCGACACTAACGACGAGTGGATCCGCACGATGACCGGAATCTCCGAACGGCGTATATCTGCCGAAGGCGAAGCGACGAGCGACTATGCGACAAAGGCCGCGAAGATAGCTCTTGACCGCGCAGGTTTGACGCCGGATGATATCGATCTCATAATTCTCGCCACGGTGACGGGAGATATGCAATATCCTGCCACAGCCTCTATCGTGCAAAACGCTTTGGGCTGTAAAAACGCTGCGGCATTCGATCTGGGAGCCGGCTGTTCGGGTTGGGTATATTCACTGGCCGCTGCCAACTCTTTCATCACCAGCGGCATGTACAATCACGTGCTGGTGATTGGCGCTGATCTGCTCACTCGGGTAACCAACTGGACGGACCGCACGACCTGCATTCTCTTCGGAGATGGCGCGGGCGCAGCGTTAGTTGGTCCTGTAGGCGAAGGCGAGGGAATGCTCGGGTTTGAACTGGGCTCGGACGGCGCCAGCGCTAACGCTCTGTGCATCCCCGGCGGTGGAAGCAGACAGCCGTTAACGCATGAACTGCTTGATTCTCATGCAGACAAGACGCACATGGAGGGCCGTGAGGTCTTTAAGTTTGCAGTCAAGATTCAGGGCGAAGCTACCGAGCGCGTGCTTGCAAAGTTGGGCATGAAGGTAGAAGATATCGATATGGTGATCCCTCATCAGGCAAACATCAGGATTATCGACTCCGCCGTCCAAAGGCTCGGGCTTGCCAAAGACAAGTTTTTTGTAAACATCCAAAAATACGGCAACACCTCGGCTGCCTCTATCCCGATTGCGCTGGATGAAGCGCTGAGCGAGGGCAAGATCAAAAAAGGCGACACGGTCGTCACGGTCGGCTTCGGCGCGGGGCTTACCTGGGCCGCGGGAGTGATGAAATGGGCTTACTAGGCAAGAAGCTTGCATTCGTCTTTCCCGGCCAGGGTTCGCAGGCAGTGGGCATGGGCAAAGGCCTCTATGAGTCCTTCGATGAGGCCAGAGTCCTCTTTGACATGGCCGATGATGCGCTGGGCTTTTCGCTGTCCGACCTGTGCTTCAACGGACCCGAGGACCAGCTTACGCTGACGATCAACACCCAGCCTGCGCTTTATTTGACATCCTGCGCTGCCTATATGGTCGCTGCCGCATCAGGTCTGAAGCCGATTGTTGCAGCAGGGCACAGTGTAGGCGAATACGCGGCCCTCTTTGCTGCCTGCGCTTATGATTTTGTAGACGGCCTCAAGCTCGTCCGCGAACGAGCAAAGCTTATGAACGATGCCGCGCAGGCTAATCCGGGCACCATGGCCGCCATTCTTGGCCTTTCTCCCGATCAGGTATCTGAAGCGGTTTCAAAGGC
The DNA here is from genome assembly GCA_039679645.1 of Armatimonadota bacterium. Taxonomy (NCBI): domain Bacteria; kingdom Bacillati; phylum Armatimonadota; species Armatimonadota bacterium. Next base: position 54,607 of record JBDKUO010000056.1, on the reverse strand, counting down.
GTCGGATTCCGGAATTGTCGTGGCAGCAAACTTTAACAGCCCTATCCAGACCGTAATATCCGGCGAGACGGATGCGGTGAAGCGGGCTTCTGAGATAGCCTCTGAGATGGGCGCGAGGCGGGTGGTTCCGCTGAGTGTAAGCGGTGCGTTTCACTCGCCGCTCATGCAGGACGCCTCTGACGCTCTGCTTGAGGCTTTGCATGCCTGCCGGATAAATAATCTTTCGACCCCGGTGGTGGCAAACTACACAGCCCAGGTCGAGAATGAGGCCGAAGAAGTCAAAGTGAATCTGTCTAAACAGATCACCGGAAGCGTGCGCTGGGTCGAGTCGATAAACGCAATGCTTGACGCAGGGGCCGAAGTATTTATAGAATTAGGGTCGGGCTCAGTGCTTGCAGGGCTCATCAAGAGGATTGCCAGAGATGCCGAGGTTTACTCTGTTGGCGACAAAGCATCCCTTGAAGCGCTGATCTAATCATTTTTATGAAGCACAATAAGATATACACGCATACGGGGCTCGGTTACTCGCATGAGATGATGTTCAATTGCGTCGCGCCGGGTTCGAGAGTGCTTGAAGCAGGCTGCGCCACCGGTTTTATGACCCAGGCTATGGATGAGCTGGGATGTAAGGTCACGGTTGTCGAAATCAATCCGGAACTGATCCGGCAGGCGAGCCGGTATGCGGACAGGGCTATAACAGGCGATATCGAGTCGCCGGATGTGTGGGCTGAGATAGAGCCCGGATTTGATGCGGTGATATTCGGTGACGTGCTGGAGCACCTCAAGGACCCGTGGGATATATTGCGGCGTTCGCGCGACTTGCTCAAAAACGGCGGCAAGGTACTGGCGTCGATCCCGAATGTGGCGTATTACGAAGTCAGGTTCAACCTGCTGTTCGGCAGGTTCGAATATGTCAACGCAGGTATTCTGGATGACACGCACTTGAGGTTCTTCACGGCATCCACCGCAAGGCGGCTTTTTGAAGATACGGGTTACCGGATCACAAAGTTTGACCGTGTCTATAAAAGGGCAAGGCACCGAATACTGAGCAGGTTCGTTCCGAATCTGGTTACGTTTCAGTTTATTATCGAAGCGGTTCCGAAATGATATTGCGGTTCACGCGAAATATAATAGACGATGGGAGAATGTAAGTTGTTACTTGAAGGACAAATAGCGCTGATAACAGGCGCAGGCAGAGCAGGTAAGGGCATCGGCAGGTCAATAGCCTTGAGACTTGCCAAGGAAGGCGCAAAGATCGTGATTGCGGACTTTGTGCCGGAGGCCGCTCAGGCGGTTGCGAAAGAAGTCGAAGATATGGGCGGTGAGGCTCTTGCGGTTTACGGCAGCGTCTCAAACCCTGACGATGTCGATAAGATGGTCCAGGCGGCAGTTGACAAGTTCGGCAGGATCGATATACTAGTCAACAATGCGGGGATCACTCGTGATAACCTGTTGGTTCGCATGAGCGAGCAGGAATGGGATATGGTTTTGGACACAAACCTAAAGGGAGTGTTCATTTGCTCCAAGGCGGTAGCCAAGTTGATGATGCGCCAGCGAAGCGGCAAGATCGTCAATATGGCGAGCGTAATGGGGATTATGGGGAATGCGGGACAGGCTAACTATTCCGCTTCCAAGGGCGGAGTTATCGCTTTGACAAAGACCACGGCCAAGGAGCTTGGTTCGCGTGGTGTCAACGTCAACGCGGTTGCGCCCGGCTTTATTCAGACAGTGATGACCGAGGAGATGCCCGAGGATGCAAAGGCTGGAATTGCCCAGCAGATTCCCTTGAGGCGCCTCGGTACTCCGGACGATGTGGCTGAAGTGGTGCTCTTCTTGTGTTCACCAATGTCGAGCTACACCACCGGGCAAGTAATCGCCGTTGACGGCGGAATGGTTATGTGAGGAGGAAGTTATTATGGCAACAACTCTAGAGAGAGTAAAAAAAGTAGTAGTTGACAGACTTAAAGTATCCGAGGACGAAGTCACTGAGACGGCATCGTTCGTCGACGATCTCGGCGCGGATTCACTGGACGTGGTCGACCTCGTAATCGGCTTTGAGGACGAGTTCGAAGTTCAGATACCGGACGAAGACGCCGAGAAGATCACCACCGTGAATCAGGCTGTCGATTATATCACAAGCAAGTCGGCTTAAAAAAGCCGGGTGATGGGTGTTAGGTATTAGGTGATGGGGAAGGAAACCGGCGCCGTTATCAATAGCTTCCGTGACCTGCGGGTTTGGCAGACAGGAATGAATCTTGTGGAAAGCGTGTATCGAATCACACAAGCTCTTCCTAAGAGTGAACTCTATGGGCTTACGGGGCAAATGAGACGTGCGGCGGTTTCAGTTCCATCAAACATAGCTGAAGGGCATGTTCGCGAGCATTTGAAGGAGTATCTTCAGCACATCGCGATGGCTCAAGGTTCGCTTGCTGAACTGCAGACACAATTTGAGATTGCGTACAGGCTGGGCTACATCGCGCAGAGCGATTTCCAGGAATTGTCTGGATTGGCTACTGCGTTGGCAAAACAGCTCTATTGCTTGCGTAATGCATTAGCAAGCAAGTCAAGCGTGCCGGTGTCGGTTCCCTAACACCCAATACCTAACACCCATCACCCATACTAGAAGGATGTTAATGCAGGATAGAAGAATAGTCATAACCGGTCTTGGCGCCGTTACGCCGTTGGGAAACACGGTCGATGAGTTTTGGGAGGGGGTCAAGGCATGCAAGAATGCTATCGCCCCGATCACTCATTTTGACGCCTGTGATCACCCGACCAAAATTGCGGCGCAGGTAAAAGATTTTGACGTCACCAAATATGTCGATGCCAAGCTCGCCCGGCGGATGGACCAGTTCACCAAATTCGGTGTCGCGGCGGCTAAAATGGCTTTTGACGACAGCGGTCTGGTCATCACCGAGGAAAACGCTCCGCGCGTGGGTGTGCTTATCGGTTCAGGTATCGGCGGAGTCGAGACGTGGGAGACCCAGCAGAAAGTTATCTGGGAGAGCGGCCCCAGGCGGGTCAGCCCGTTCTTTGTGCCTATGCTGATCTCCAATATGGCCAGCGGCGTCGTTGCTATTATAACCGGCGCGAAGGGCCCGAACATGGCCGTCGTGACGGCTTGCGCAACTGCCAGCCACTCGATGGGTGAGTCGTGGCACATGATCAAGCGCGGTGACGCCGACGTTATGATGGCGGGCGGAGCCGAAGCTGCGATCAGACCCCTTTCATGCGCGGGTTTCTGCACTATGAAGGCGATGTCCACCAATAACGACGACCCGGAGCATGCGTCCCGCCCGTTCGATAAAAACAGAGACGGCTTCATTATGGGAGAAGGCTCCGGTGTGGTCGTGCTCGAAGAATTGGAGCATGCCAAGGCTCGCGGAGCAAAGATTTATGCCGAAGTGGTCGGATATGGGTGCTCGGCTGATGCTTACGATATGGTCGCAAACAGCCCCGACGGCGCATCCCGCAGTATGAAGAATGCGCTGGGTCGCGCTGGGCTTGCGCCCGAGAAGATCGATTATGTAAACGCGCACGCCACTTCGACCCCTGTGGGCGACCCGGGCGAGGTCGAGGCTATCAAGAGAGCTTTCGGCGATCATGCCTACAAGATGATGGTCAGCTCGACCAAGTCGATGATCGGCCATCTGCTGGGAGCCGCAGGCGCGGTCGAGAGCATTGTATGTATCAAGGCGTTGACCGATGGTGTAATTGCGCCCACACGAAATCTCGTGGAGCCCGACCCGGCGTGCGATCTGGATTTCGTACCAAACGAAGCGCGTGAGGCAAAGATCGAGTATGCCATGAACAACTCGTTCGGCTTCGGCGGCCAGAATGCGACGCTGATTTTCAAGAGATTTGCGGATTAGTGGAAAGTAGATAGTGGAAAGTGGAAAGCGCCGTCAATCCGGACTTTCCACTTTTAGCTTTCCACTCTCCACTTCTGAGGAGTAAGGAAATGCCCGATATATCGCAGAGAGCAAAAAGTGTAACTCCTTCGCCGACACTGGCAGTCACGGCGAAGGCAAAGCAGATGAAAGCGGACGGGATCGACGTTATCGGCTTTGGCGCGGGTGAGCCCGATTTCGATACGCCGCAGCACATTAAAGATGCCGCGATAAAATCGCTGCAGGCTGGGTTTACGAAATACACCCCGACCAGCGGCACTGCCGATCTCAAAAAAGCGATCTGCGACAAGCTCAAACGCGATAACGGATTGGACTATGCTCCGAACCAGGTGATTGTCTCTCTTGGCGCAAAGCACTCGATCTATAATGCGGTCTTGGCGACAGTCGACCCGGGCGATGAAGTGATTATCCCTGCGCCCTATTGGGTCAGCTATCCTGAGATTGTTGGGCTGGCAGGCGGCAAGTGCGTCTTTGTCGATGCGGACGAGTCCACGGGGTTCACCGTTCCCATTGAGAAGCTTCGAGCCGCAGTAACGGACAAGACCAAGATGCTGATCCTGAACAGCCCGTCCAACCCGACAGGCGGGGTCTATAATCGTGAGCAGATCGAGCAGATTGCCCGGCTTGCGGTCGAAAAGGGTTTCTATGTGCTCTCTGATGAGATTTATGAGAAGATCATCTATGATGGGCGCGAGCATGTGAGCATCGCTTCGCTTGGTGATGAGATCAAGAAGCTGACGATCACAATCAACGGTTTTTCCAAAGCGTTCTCAATGACCGGCTGGCGTCTGGGCTATGCCGCCGCCGAAAAAGAAATAATCTCGGCTATGACGGCTATCCAGAGCCACAGCGCGTCCAACTTGGTCTCGTTTGCTCAGCCGGCAGCGGTTGCCGCGCTCAACGGCCCGCAGGAAATATTGGCCGAGATGGTCGCCGAGTTCGACAAGCGCAGAAAGTATATAGTCGAAAGGCTTAACGCCATAGACGGCATCACCTGCGCAATGCCCGGCGGAGCTTTTTATGTCTTCCCGAATGTGTCGGCTCTCTTCGGCAAGAGCGCAGGCGGAAAAGTGCTGAAGTGCTCGGGCTGTGTGGAGAGCTGGCTGCTGGATGATGCGAGAGTGGCGGTAGTGGCTGGAGCCGGTTTTGGGGCAAATGACTATATCCGCCTTTCCTACGCGACTTCCATGGATAACATCGAAAAGGGCTTGGACAGGATAGCCGAGGCTGTAAGTAAGCTGAAATAAATGCCTGTTGTCATCTCGATCTTAGTGAGGAATCTGCTTTAGGATTCGGAACCAAAATGGCAAGCAAAAACGACCTTAAAGAGCTACTGAACAGTGCCGCCGAGATCGATGATATACTCGACCGGCGATTGTTTACGCTTGCCGTAATTACTCAGCGCTTATCGGAGTTGGGGGTCAAGCCTGTTCTGGTGGGTGGCGGAGCGGTGCAATTCTACACTCTTGGTGGATATACAACCAAGGATATTGATGTGGTCATGCCTACTTCCGCTCATGTGGATGACGCAATGGCCGAATTGGGTTTCTTGAAACGCGGTCGATACTGGATTCGGGAGGACATCGACATCGCAATAGAAGCCCCTTCATCATCGTTGGCGGAGGGCACGGCTCGTGTAATTGAAGTTCAGGTCGATGACATGACGGTCTGCGTTCTCGGAATCGAGGATTTGATCATTGATCGGCTGAATGCTTTTGTGCACTGGAAATCTACCGAGGACGGCCGATGGGCAAGTCGCTTGATAGCGCTTGGCAGGGAAAGCATGGATTGGGAATATCTGACGCGACGAGCGGAGCAAGAGAGAGTCTCGGATGCGCTGAGCGACCTTGCAAAGGATGCCGGAGAATGAAAAAAGTAGACTATCAGGACTGGAAACGCCGTAAGCGGGAAGTTTTCCTGAAGCTGATCGACATCGAAAATAAATTCGAAGGTCGTGTTCCCGGTCGACGCCCCCGCGATCCTGAAAAAGAGAAGATTCTTCTTCAACTGGACAAAGCTCGACGTGCACGCTATATTGAAACAGGAAAGATCGAAATTCTCGGTCCGCAACGCATGAAGTGGCATGTCAATTTCAAGAAAGGGTAACAACTTTCAGCCGTCAGCAATTTTACTCGCCCTCCAGGTAAGATACTGGAGGGATAAAGACAGTTTATATTGCCGAGAGCTGAGAGCTGAAATCAAACATGACCCTCGACCAAAAAACTCTTCAACAGATTGTTCAGAAGCTGCAATTGGAGATCAAGGACTTTACACTCCTGCGGCAGTCATTGACTCACAGGTCATATCTCGGAGAATCAGCCGAGGCTACGTCAAACGAGCGGCTGGAGTTCCTGGGCGATTCGGTATTGGGAGTCGTAATCGCCGAGTACCTCTATACGCATTTTCCCGAACGCAACGAAGGCGAGCTTGCCAAGGCCAAGGCTGTTGCAGTCAGTGAACCCGTGCTTGCTGAGAGCGCAAAGTCGCTCGGGCTGCAAAATATGATCATGATGAGCTCAGGTGAGGAGGCCAGCGGCGGCAGGAAGCGGCTCTCGATCATGGCTGATGCATTTGAGGCGCTGGTCGCGGTTATTTATCTCGATCTGGGTCTTGAAGCAGCCCGGCAGTTCATACTGCGTGCGCTTGATTCTATTCTCAAAGACGTTGAGCACAGGCAGCACATCCGCGATTACAAGACCCTCCTGCAGGAGTATACTCAAGGAATCTATAAAAAGGCGCCGCTATATGTTGTAGTAAACGAAAAAGGCGCAGACCACGACAAGACATTTACAGTCGAAGTGCATCTCGATAAGAAACGGCTTGGCAGCGGCACAGGCAAAAGCAAAAAACAAGCCGAACAGGCTGCCGCTCTTCAGGCGCTGGATAGAATAGAGAGTCAAAAAGTCTGAAAGTCAAAAAGTTAGGTGAGCTGCCTGTAATCTTTTTGACCTTTCGACTTTCCAACTTTTTGACTTATGGGGAGGTATAATGTCAGAACTTAGGGCTGAGATCGGGGTCATAGGCGGCTCCGGGTTTTATTCACTATTGGACGATGTCGAGGAGACCAAGCTCGACACTCCCTACGGCGCTCCGAGCGACGTTGTTGCATTGGGGGCAATCGCAGGCAGGCGTGTCGCATTTATCCCCAGACACGGCAAGACCCATCATCTTCCACCCCACATGATTCCCTATCGCGCAAATATCTGGGCTATGAAACAGCTTGGCGTGACCCGAATAATAGGCCCCAATGCTGTCGGCAGCCTGCAGGCGGATATAAAGCCGGGTGACTTTGTGGTCTGCGACCAGTTCGTCGACCGCACATACGGCCGAAAAGATACTTTTTACGACGGCCCAATCGTGACCCATGTCTCCTCCGCTGATACTTATTGCCGTGCGCTGCGCAAACTTGCTGTCGAGATAGGCAGAAACCACGGCGTAACGATGCACGACGGCGGAACGACAGTCTGCATCCAGGGCCCGAGGTTTTCGAGCCGGGCGGAGAGCCTGTGGTTTACTAAAATGGGCTGGCATGTGGTCAACATGACCCAATACCCCGAGTGCATTCTTGCCCTTGAGCAGGAGATCTGCTACGTCAATATCGCGCTGATAACCGATTATGATGTGGGGATTGTAGCAGAGGGCGGAGCGGAACCAGTCAATGCGAGTGAGGTGGTAAAAGTCCTTACTGCAAACAACGAGCGAGTAAAGAGGCTGATCTTCGAGATGATTGAGAAAATGCCCGAGACTCGTGACTGCCCCTGCGCTCATGCATTGGAGAACGCGAGGCTGGGCTAGCATGCAGCGCACAGTAGACTACAAAGACGGCAGAGTAATATTGATCGACCAGACGCGTATTCCAGCCGAACTGGTCACAATCGAGCTTTCTGACTATGAGAGCGTAGCCGAAGCTATCAAGACAATGAAAGTCCGAGGAGCTCCCGCTATAGGCGTCACAGGCGCGCTGGGTATCGTTGTCGCCGCCAGAGGATCGATTGCAGCCGATCCTAACGTCTTATATGAGGAACTCGAACACGCCGGAAATGTGCTTAAAAACACTCGCCCGACTGCAGTGAACCTGTTCTGGGGAATTGATCGAATGCTGGATGCCGCGCATGCGGCAGTGCAGGCAGGATCAAGTGTCGATGATGTAGTCCATGCTCTCGAATCACTCGGTGAGCTGATGCTGGCTGAAGACGAGGATGTCTGCCGGATGATTGGCAAACACGGAGCCCGGCTTCTGCCGGATAAAGGCAGTGTCCTTACCCACTGCAACGCCGGTGCGCTCGCATGCGTCGCATATGGCACGGCCTTAGGTGTAATCCGAGCGGCAGTTGAGTCTGGTAAGCAGATTCACGTTTATGCCGATGAGACTCGCCCTCGACTGCAGGGGATGAAACTGACCTGCTTCGAGCTTATGAGCGACAATATACCGGTCACTGTCATCTCGGACAACATGGCCGGCTGGCTTATGCGCCAGGGTAAGATCGACTGCGTAGTGGTCGGCGCGGACCGCATTGCATCAAACGGAGATGTGGCCAACAAGATCGGCACATATTCAGTTGCGGTGCTGGCTCGCCATCACAAGATCCCGTTTTATGTAGCCGCTCCCTTCTCTACAGTCGATTTTTCTCTCGTCTCAGGTGATGAAATACCTATTGAGGAGAGATCGCACGATGAAGTGACTCACATTGACGGACACCGAATCGCGCCGATGGGTGTCCAAGTCGTTAACCCCAGCTTTGACGTTACCCCTGCAGAATATGTGACGGCGATCATAACCCAGAAGGGTATTATCAGACCGCCGTACAAAAAGAATCTCAGATAAAGCATGCCGGAGGCCCCATTATGATAACCGAAGAAACGATGAAACAGATCATCCGCGATGTGCCCGACTTTCCCGCGGACGGCATTTTATTTCGTGATATCACACCTATCTTGCAAAACCCTCGAGCATTTAATGAGGTCGTCGGCTCAATAGTCGAATGCGTAAAGCCCATGAAGCCCGATGTGATTGTGGGGATAGAGTCGCGCGGGTTTATCCTTGGCGCACCAGTTGCTCTGGAACTGGGACTGGGGTTTGTCCCCGTCCGCAAAAAGGGCAAGCTGCCATGGGAGACTGTGCAGGCTGAGTATGATCTCGAATACGGCACAAATACCGTTGAGATTCATAAGGATGCCATTGAGCCGGGAATGAGGGTCGCAATCGTGGATGACCTGCTCGCTACAGGAGGCACGGCAAAGGCTGCAGTTCAACTGGTCGAGGAGCTTGGGGGCACGGTTACAGGCCTGAGCTTCATCATAGAACTCCTCTTTCTTAAAGGGCGGAAATCACTGAATAACTATGAGGTCTGTTCGCTGGTAAGATACTAAAGGATTTCGGCACCAGCCGTCGAATAACAAGTCAGGACTTGGAGGCGATGTATATGAACGCAAAGAAAAATTGGCTGAGCATTATAGCCTACTTTATAGTAGGGATAGTTGCCTTGGCGGTGGCTCTGGCCGTTATAAGAATTGTCATCGGGTTGGCCATCACTATAATCTCCTTCGCAATAGGCGTAGCCATTGTAGTAGCGGTCGGCTATGTAGCCTATGTACTCCTGAAATCCCTGCTGAAAAACACTAACTGAAAAGTAGCCGTCAAATTTTTAATTGCTGCAGTAACCCATAGAGCCTCTACGGATAACTTCCGGGAGGCTCTTTTTACATTCAAATCATAGAATCACTTTCCACCCACTCCTTGCGGCACAAATCGCCCAGATAGCCTGCATATGTTGTCATGAAATATTTAATATATGTTGATGATGTTGGCGCATTGAAGCAAGCGGGGGTTAGTGGTTGATGGCTTGACGTAATCTACAGTCTGTAGAATAATAAATGCAGCAGAATACTCTTCTGTCATATATTTAGTGCTATACATGGATGGTAAGCAATTTCTAGACAACTGGGTAGTAAATGCGGCGAGATTTCGTGGCGCCGATAGTTTTCAGTCTTCAGCAACTTCGTAAAACAAAGGCAATACACAGGTAATATCATCAGCGTAAGACTCCACACAGTAATCTCCATATGCTTACTCTAAAAAAAAGCATCAGGTCAGTGGCGATTAGCGCTCCTTTTGTATTATCCTCATAGTCTTTAGCTCAGCAATAACAACTACTCCAAATCTCAAGAAATACCAATGCAAGACAAACCTCATGATTTACAAAACTCTCACATTACTTTTGGCAATGAGTGTATTGCCGACTACCACTTGCTTTGCGGCTCCTGGAGACATTATTACATTTGAAGCCGCTAGTCTATATAATGGCAATCTGACTAAAGCCAGCTATAAGGCAGTAGTTCTTTCTCCAATCAGCAGCAATAATCGCCCTATTTATGTGACAGGCTGTTGGAGACGTAATGGATCTGGGAGTTATGTCTTTTCTTGTCCGCTGGTTTATGGCTGGTTTGTCAGGGCTTTTATCTGGAGCAGTGCGCAAAAGAAGCTTATTGAAGGTGCGCAGGCATCAGACGGCAGCGTCGTTGCAGACGGCATATCATATGAACGTGTCCCTGGAATGTGAAAAAAAGCCTCCACGTTTTCTGTCGTGGAGGCTCTTCTTTACGTTCGAAAAACCTGGTGGGCGAGGTGGGAGTCGAACCCACATGGGTTGCCCCGGAGGATTTTAAGTCCGCTGCGTCTGCCATTCCGCCACTCGCCCATTTGATAATGTCAGTCTATCAAATGGGGTGGCAGGTGTCAACCGATTCTCTGATCTTCACGCACGATCTTCCTGCATCCGCCCGAATGGCTTACTGACCAGTCCTGCGGTGATACGATCTCCCGGAGCCTGTCGAGCTGGCCGATGGCTTTTAGGCGGTCATAGATAAGCTGCCAGCCGCAGTCGAGGTCCGGTGAGACTTCGCACTTGCCGTTGCGGGCATTTCCGCATGGGCCGTTGAGTAGGCTCTTTGAGCAGCGGGTGACCGGGCAGACAGCGCCGTATTCGCCCAGCACGCACTTGCCGCAGGCTGCACACTTCTCGGTCCAGATACCCTGCTCCTGCAAAACGCCGATGAACTTGGTGTCCAGCCCTGCGTATACGGGAGTGTTCGGGAACCTCTCGGCTGTAGCCTGAACGCCGGCGCCGCAGGCCAGAGAGAGCACTGCATCCACGTTCTGGACAGCCTCTATAGCATCTTCGAAGAACTCGTTCTCGCACTGGCGCTCAATCGTCAGCTCATTTATCTCATGCTCCTGATCGTCGAGCTTATACGCAATCCGCAGAGCGGAGCTGATCATGCCGACCTCGCGCTCACCGCCTGCAAGGCAGACAGTGACGCATGTGCCGCAGCCCAGCACCAGTATGCGCTTGTGCTGCGCCAGGATATCCTTAAGTTCTTTTATGTTTTTTCTTTGTGCAACGATCATATCAACACCTAACCCCTAACACCTGTCACCTGAGCGCTTTCGCGTCTCAATGGATTTGGTCCGAGCTTTTTGATCCGGTCGGCCATTATACCGACTATCTCAGCGAACCTGGGTCCTTCGGCTGAGGAGAGGTTAAACATCTCCAGCCTGTCTTTCTCTATTCCGGCTTCCTCCAGCATCTCACGGACGAGTGCCACACGCCTTTTAGCCCGCAGGTTGCCCTCCTGGAAGTGGCATCCGCCCTCCAGGCAGCCGGCCACAAGCACGCCGTCAATGCCCTTCTCAAATGCGGTCATTATATAGCCCGGGTCCACCTTGCCGGTGCACGGGAGCCTAAGCACACGCACGTTTGCCGGATATTGCAGCCGCATAGAACCCGCCAGGTCCGCAGCGGCGTATGCGCAGTAATGACAGCACAACGCCAGTATTTTCGGTTCAAAGTTATCCATACGATTGATCTCTCAATTCTTGATTCTCAACTATAAATTACGCTCTGAGCAGCGCTTCAATGGCGGCAGAGACCTGCTTGTCCATAAAGTGATGCAGCTCGATAGCTTTGGCAGGGCACGCCGAGGCGCAGCTTCCGCAGCCCATACACTTGGCCGCCTGAATCTCGACACGGTTCTTGCCGTTGGTTTTGCTCACCTCAGGCGCTCCGAACGGGCACACCTTTACACATGTCAGGCACGAAACGCACTTTCTGGTGTCTACTACACTCACCTGACCGCCGACGTTCATCGTCTTCTTCGAGATGACCGTTGCGGCTCTACCGGCTGCGGCTCTTCCCTGCTGGATATTCTCGACAGTGTTCTTCGGCGAATGGGCGCTTCCGCAAAGGAAGATGCCTTCTGACGCGAAGTCCACAGGACGCAGCTTTACATGCGCCTCCAGGAAGAAACCGTCCGCATTGAGCGGAAGCTTCGCCAGATCAGATATCTCCTGGTTTTCCACTGCAGGAGATGTCCCGACTGAAAGCAGCAGCATATCCACATCCAGGTTGACCGGCATCTTGAGCTCAGTCTCCATAAACTTGAGCTTGAGTTTATCGCCACCGGTCACTTCGGGCGGGTTCTCGGGGTCGTATCTCAGGAAGATAACGCCCATCTCACGCGCTTTCTGATAGAATAGCTCGTTTGCGCCGTAAGTGCGCATGTCTCTGTAGAGCACGATAACTTTGGAGTCCGGCCGCATCTCTTTTATGCGGATAGCGTTCTTGACTGCGTCGGTGCAGCAAGACCGGCTGCAGAACGGCCTCTGCTCGTTTCGTGAGCCCACACACTGGATCATAGCGACAGTGGGCCTGGCTGCTAGCTCGCTCACCATCGAGAACTTGTTCTCAAGCTCGCGCTGAGTAAGAACGCGTTTGTCCTGGCCGTAGAGATATTCTGTCGGTTTATACTCACGTCCGCCTATTGCAATGATCAGCGCACCGTGCTCGATATCGACCATTCCCTCCGGTGTCTTGATCTCACTGGTGAAGTTGCCGACAAATCCGCTGAGCTTTTCGACCTTGGACGAAAGGAATGTCCTGATCATAGGGTGCTTCTCGACATCGGCAATTAGCTTATCCCGGATCTTGCCGGGAGCGAGCCTGCCGCCGAGTTTATCCAATTTCTCTGCCAGATTGACCAGGAAGCCCTGCTTTGCAAGGCTCAAAGCTGAACTCATGCCGCTGGGCCCTCCGCCGATCACCAATGCAGTCTGCACGACAGGCAGTTCCTCAGTCTCCAGAGCGGTGAGCTTTGCCGATCTGCCGACTGCCATTTTGACCAGGTCGATAGCCTTGGCGGTCGCTGCGTCAGGGTCCTTTGAGTGGACCCACGAACATTGGTCGCGGATATTCGCCATATCCACCAGGTATGGATTAAGCCCACACTCGCGGGCTGTCTCTCTAAAGAGCGCCTCATGTGTACGAGGCGTGCAGGACGCCACTATCAGGCGGTTCAGATTATACTCATTTATGATCTGCTTCATATAGTCCTGAGTGTTGTCCGCACAGGCATACATCTGGTGGTCGGCAAAGGCGACATAAGGCATGCTCTTGGCAGCCTCTACGACCTTCTCCACATCCACCACACTTGCAATATTGATTCCGCAGTGGCATATAAAGACGCCGATTCTAGGCTCTTCGTCGATGACGTCGCGCTCTTTGGGATACTGCTTGTGCGTGACCAGCGTGCCGCGCGCAGGTGAGAGCATCTCCATAGCCATAGCGGCCGCTGCGCTCGCCTGGGTAACCGTCTCAGGAATGTCTTTAGGTTCCTGGAAAGCTCCGGCGACGAAGATTCCATCACGGCTGGTAGCCACAGCAGCAAACTCACTCGACTTGCAGAACCCGCACTCGTTTAACTCAATACCGACCGCTTTTGCAGTGCGCAGAGCCTCCTCGCTGGGTCTCATACCAGTGGAGAGGACTACCATATCGAACTCTTCATCAACGGGCTTTCCGTCCTTGAGATATGAAAGCCTCAAGCTCTTGGTATCGGGCATTTCGACCACACGCGATATCTGGCTGCGCTCAAAGCGCACCCCGCCTGTCTTGGCGCGCTCATAATATCTGTCGAAGTCCTTGCCGAACGCGCGTATATCGGTGTAGAAGATGGTGGTCTCAAGACCCGGTGTGTGGTCTTTGGCAACAACAGACTCTTTGATTGCCGCCATGCAGCACACAGATGAGCAGTAAGGCCGGTTATTGGCCGCGTCACGCGAACCAACGCACTGGATAAAGGCTACTTTCTTGAGTTCCCTGCCATCCGATATCCTCTGAAGGTGGCCAGCATATGGCCCGCCTGCCGAAAGGAGCCTTTCAAACTGGACATTGGTGACCACATTCGCGTATCTGCCGAAGCCGAACTCTCCGCGGATTGTAGCGTCGAACTCTTCATAACCCGGAGCCAGCACAACTGCGCCGACCTCCAGCTCACGATACGAGTCCTGCATATTGTGATCAATGGCCTTAGCCAGACATGCCTTTACGCACTCCCCGCACTCGCAGCAGACTCCGCATGCCAGACACCGGCTCGCCTCTTCAATAGCTTTGGCCTCTGAGTACGACCCGTCCGGCTTGTCCGGCTGGACACGCGCACTCTTCAGGCGCTTTTCACGCCTCTGGGCAAGCTCGAGTTCGCGGTGCCTCTCATCAGTCCAAATACGGCTGTCGGCATCGCGGCCCTCGACCATGTCCTCACCCTTAAGATATCTCTCTATAGAAACAGCAGCCCGCTTACCTGCGGCTACCGCCTCGCTCAAAGTCCCTGCGCCTGCGACCACATCGCCGCCTGCAAAGATGCCGGGCTTGTCGGTCGCGAGGGTCACGCGGTCTACATTGAGCAGGCCCCACTTATTTACTCCAAGCTCGCATCCCATCATAAAGCTCAGGTCGACTTTCTGGCCTGTAGCCAGGATGGCGTCGTCGCACTCAATGATGTGCTCTGAGCCTTCGACTGCGACAGGTCTGCGCCTGCCGGAAGCGTCGCGCTCGTCCGAAAGCTTCATATCCAGGCATTCGATACCGGTAAGCTTGCCGCCATCTCCCACGAACCGCTTGGGGTTAGTGAGGAAGACAAACTTGACGCCTTCTTTGATGGCATCCTCGACCTCGGCCGGGTCAGCGGGCATCTCGCACTTGGTGCGGCGATATATGATAGTTACATCCTTCACGCCCAGGCGGACAGCCGTTCTCGCTATATCCATAGCAGCGTTGCCCGCGCCTATCACGGCAACTTTATTGCCAAGCGAGACTTTCTCGCCAAGGTTTACCTGCTTGATGAACTCGATTCCTGGCCGGACACCATTAAGCTCTTCACCTTTGATGCCCAGATCAGTGCTGTTCTGGGCACCGACTGCGGCAAACACAGCCTTGTAGCCGCTCTTCAAGATGCTGTCGATTGTCGTATCCGAGCCAATGGGTGAGTTGCACTTTAGCTCCACGCCCAAATCGAGAATATCTTTGATCTGGCTGTCGAGGACCTTGCGCGGAAGACGGAAGTCTGGAATACCGGCTCTCATCATACCGCCCGGCACACTCATGGCCTCATAAATTGTGACTGCGTAGCCCTTCCGAGCAAGATAATCGGCTGCAGCAAGGCCTGCCGGTCCCGAACCGATTATCGCCACCTTGGAGGTGTCGGGTGTTGGGTGTTGGGTGTTGGGTGTCGGCGAACCGGCGTGCTCAACTGCAAAGCGCTTGAGGTTTCTTATAGAGATGGGTTCGCCGTATCTGCCCTGCTGGCACTCGCTCTCGCACGGCCTGTGGCAGACATAGCCGCAGATGAGCGGCAGCGGGTTGTCACGCTTGATAATCTCGGCTGCCTCTGCAAACTTGCCTTTGGCGATAAGAGCGACATAAGCCTGGACGTTCTGGCCCATAGGGCAGGCGCTGACACACGGCGGTCTGTCGCGCTTTTCGATCACATACGCATTCGGCACAGCCTGGGCGGTCACTTTATGGATCGCCGTATGCTTAGCCAGACCCCTGTTGAACGGGTCGGGCACATTTATAGGGCATACTTTCTCGCAGTCACCGCAGGCGCTGCACTTATTGATATCAACAAAGCGCGCTCTCTGCTTAAGCTTGACCTTGAAGCTGCCCGATTCGCCGGTAAGCTCTTCGACCTGCGACTGAGGTATTATTTCGATATTGAGGTTTCGCGAGCATTCGACCAGTTTCGGCGATATGATACAAGTGGCGCAGTCGCCCGTCGGGAAGGTCTTGTCGAGCTGGGCCATCTTTCCGCCGACAGACGGCGACTTCTCCACCAGGTAGACCTTATAACCAGAGTTCGCGAGATCCAGCGACGCCTGGATTCCGGCTATGCCGCCCCCTGCGACCATTACCGCCCCTACAGGGCCATTTTCCGATTTCTTGATTGCCATAATAATATCTCAGCCTCACAATCGCGAAAGCGCGAAAGAGCGAAAACGCGAAACTAATGAACAACTTCTTTGATCGGGCGCTATATCTGATGGCACCCGCATAGAATTTCCTTGATCATCCGGGAGTTAACTCCCGGATGCAAGTTCTCGGGACTTTAGTCCCCGAACCAATTACCATAAACACATGCAGGGGATAAATATCCCCCATACCGGAGTCCGGGATTCAAATCCCGGACCATCTAATCTAAAGACCGGCAATTCCAGCCGGACTGACCATCAATTTGTTTATACCAAGCTCAGAGTCCGAAAGCCCGAGAGCCTTACCTAAAAGCTGGGTGAAGAAGAACACAGGCAGGCCTATCTTCTCGCCGGTCTCTTTTTCAATATCGGACTGGCGCAAATCCAGATTGCTCTGACACAGAGGACACGCCACTGCTATGCAGTCCGCACCGCTCATTTTTGCCATACGGAGTATGTCACCTGCCAGGTGCTTTACAGTATCGGTGCGAGTGATCGAAAAACTGGCGCCACAGCACTCTGTCTTATAAGGCCACTCGACAGGATCAGCTCCGGCAGCCGAGAGAATATCTTCCAGCACTTGCGGGTCCTCAGGGTCATCCAGAATGCTGAGTTCCTTTGGTCTGGTGAGCAGGCACCCATAATAACAAGCCACCTTAAGACCGTTCAGACTTTTGACTATATTGTCCTTGATCTCCGGGATGCCGTAATCATCTCGGAGCAGCTGCAAAAAGTGTCGAACCTTTACTTTTCCATCGTATTGCTGTCCGATAATATCCGAGACCTGGGCGCGAAGCTGGGCATCATGAGCTAGATCGCGGTTAGCCGTCGCCAGCCTGCCGTAGCAGGATGCGCAGCAGACGATCAGGTCGCTGCCAAGTCCCTGCGCTATAGCCAGGTTCCGAGCCGGAAGCGATACGGCTAATAGCGAGTCGGTGGCGTGCGCCGGGGTCGAGCCGCAGCAGCTCCAGTCCGGCAGTTCTTCCATCTGGATTCCTAAGGCTTTTGCGACCGCCAGAGTCGACATCTCAAAGTCGTGAGCGGTCGACTCCATAGAGCAGCCCGGAAAGAATGAATATTTCATCACCTAACCCTCCGTAGGCTTCTCGGGCACTGTGTGCCCGGCTCCGGCAGCTTCGCTGCCGAAGCAACTGGGTTGTGTGTCATTTTGCCCTCCGTGCGCGATGCACCCGGTCGAATATTGTCGAGACCGCCTTACGCGCCCGAGTGCGCGGCGGGAATATCTTCATCTTGCCCTTGGCGAGCATGGTCGGGAACTTGGCCAAATCGCTGAAGAGGTCCCGTGTGCGCATCTTGTAAAAGCCCATCATGCCCATCTCATAGACTCGCCCGAAGAGCTTCATCGACTTAAGCATTTCGTCGTTAAAGGTCCTGATCTTCTCCAGGTCCTGAGTCGGGGCGCTTTTTGCCATCTCGCGGAGCCTGTCGATGAGCGCCGGTGTGTTTACCTTCATAGGGCAGCGCGATACGCAAGTATGGCATGACGCGCAGGTCCATATGGCCTTGCTCGAAAGCAGTTCGTCTTCCATACCCAGCAGGACCATCCGGTTCATCTGGTGGGGAAGGATGCCCATCTCAAGGCGCATCGTGCAGCCAGCCGAGCACCGTCCGCACTGCAGACAAGACGCCAGATTAAGCTCACCCTTGGGGTCCAGCTTTTCAAGCAGGCTCTGATCTATTTTTGTAATCGTTGCCGAGTTACTCATATACGTTCCTCATTCATGTTAGGGGAGGGCTATGTCCCCCTCACCCCAACCCTCTCCCGGCAATGGGAGAGGGAGTAAGAAAGTGCTATTGTTGGGGCAGATTTGCAATCTAGCCCCATAGGACAACCCCGGGATCTATGATCCCGTTAGCCATACATTTAATTTTCAAGCATTACGTTGTGGCATCGGAGATGCCATTTGGTCATTTGCGGGCCGGATCACAGATCCGCCCGAACTTGTATTTCATCCGCCCAGACCCTAGTCTTCGTCACAGTCCGTTGCATCATCCGCGACAGCAGCAGCGACAACTTTGCGCGCCGGAGCTACCTTGCGATAGACCTGCCTGGGTTCCAGTGTCTTGCCGTCTACTGTAAGCAGACGATCAACGGATATATCAAAGAGCCGTGCGTTTTCTTCCAGATAAGGCTCAATCAGCTTCCAATCAGCGTCGGTAAGCTCATAATACTCGCCGCCGTTGAGCTGTTCGTCATCGAGAGTGTTGTGCGGATCGCGGACATAGATCGCGCCGCCCGAAGCCAGCGAGAACAGGTTCGAGCCCGAATACGGCGTATCCAGGTCGATGATAGTGCCGTCACTGTCGAACTTCACACCGTTCAATATTACGAACCCGCCGCCATTTAGCGGATCACCGGCCATAAACGACTCAGCCAAAAAGTCCAGGCAGGTGCCGTTTATAATCGCTTTCGGGCAGCCGACCGCATTGATTAACGGTCTTCCAGCGGCATTGCCCCTGATAAATACGTCGCCGCCCTTGGCGCCATACATAAACGTCTGGCCGACATCGCCGTGGATTACCAACTTGCCGCCCCTCATGATCTGAGCGAGCTGGTCCTGAGCGTTGCCGTGAACCACTATCACCGCGCCATCCAAACCGGAAGCAAGGTAGTCGCCGGTGCTGCCGTAAGCGTCTATCCGGCAGTCGACCGATTCCGGGCCCAGACCCGAGCCGAGGAACCTCTGCCCGATATAGCTGTGACAGATGAATTTCTTCCAGCCCTTTTCATAGGCTTCGTAGACCAGCCTAGCGTCGCACTCATCGCCCTCCGGCGGGAAGTCGTGACCGTTAACGATCAACACTTCCTCATCGCCCATCGGAGCCCTCATGGCGTCGCGGGTCTCCCAGTCCACACGGGCATATTTTGAACTGCCGCCGTCGACTATGGACGGCACCGATTCAAATATAGCCGTAAGCGTATTGACCACAGCTTCAACTATTCTTGCATGCCTGTTTACGCCCGTGTGATAGCGGCGGTCGATCATAAGTGTCAGGCCGTTTATTGCAGCCGGACGCTGGTCGTCAGTCTGAACAGTAGATATGATCGAGCTGCACAGGCTCTTAAAGTCCTCAAGACTCATTCCAGATGCAGCTTTCTTTAGAGCCTTAAAGAGCGATACTCCGCTCTCATCAGCAAGCAGCGCCGGAATATTTGCTACGGCCTCATTTATAGCAACAGGTTCACCTGCTTTCAGCTCTCCGCTGTCTGCTTTGCGCTCTCTTCCAAACTTGTCCGCGCAGCTCAGCTTATACGACCCATCGTCCTGATGGTTAAGGGTGAAGACAAAAGTGCCGCCGTCCGTATAGCTGCCGCCGCGAGCGTTCCAATAGTTGTCGGCTACCGTGCAGAACCGGCTGTCCTCACGCGCAAGGCTGGCAAGAGTTGCATCTATTGCCTGTTTCTCGGAACAGATCAGGCCGATCTGGACCTCACCGTCCTGCAGCGCGAATACCTGTGGCCTGAGCATAGCCGTGTCTGTGATTCCCAGGAGCTGGAATGCGTCGTTTTCGACATCATTCCTGGCGATAATAAAGAACCACGGCCCGTCCGGTGAAGCATGGATATGGTCCTGCTGTATCCGCTTATACACTTCCTGCTTCTTTTTGGGCAGCATATCGAAGTCACGCTCACTGGTGGGCGCCAGGCCCTCGATTATATACTCCAGCGGATATTTATAGACCCTGCTCCAGAGATCAAAGACCAGTATAGATACCTCGGTATCGGTCAGAAACAGCGGCTTGATATTTCTCTGGGCCAGATACTCGCACACAGAATAATAGTTAGCGAAGTCACCGTTGTGCACCAGGGCCTCGTTCATGCCGCAGAACGGGTGCGCGCCGCCTGGGTGCCACACACGTCCGCGTGTAGGATATCTCTGGTGAGCGATCCAGACATGCGCCTTGAAGTCATCGAGCTGATAGTAGGTGACGATCTGCTCGGCGTAACCGACGATCTTCAGGATCATCATGTTGCGGCCCTGGCTCATCACAAAAGCCTGCTTGTCGCCCATGGCAGCATAATATTTGTTGTTGAGTTCAAATGCGTTCTGGAAAAGGAACTCCTCTTCTATGTCACGCGGGGATAACCCGTCAAGACCGCGCTTTTGCGCAAAAGCAGCGAGCACATCTTTCTTGGGTTTTACAAAATAACGGCAGATCTCAGGCGGGCAGACCGGAAGCCCTTCGATATCCTGCCAGTTGTCGATATGGCCGACCTGCTGGGCATGATGGATATCGAACATGGGGTTAACGTAGTCCGCTTCGACTGCATTCCTGGCAGCCGGGTCCAGCAGCGCTATTTGAAGTATGTAATCGTTGGTAAGCACATCCCGCGAGACGCCGAGCTGTTCCGGCACCATACCCACAGCCGCGATTCCGCCGCCCTTGCCGTTGCCGCGGTTATGCATCTGCACGGACGGCTCATAAATGTGCCTGCCGCCGACAGGAATGGAACAGGCAAACCCCGTAACCCCGCATCCGCCCTCTTCTTCAGTGTGCGGCGGTTCGGACGGGCTCCAGCCCTCCATCATCCATGCCCTGCTATTTATTAACTTATCCGCAAAGTCGTTCATATATGCCTCACGCAGGTGATAGGTGTTGGGTGTTAGGTATTGGAAAGAACCTCACTTACACCATTACCTGTCATCTACTCGTAATCTTGATGCTTAAGTAAATCAGTTCTGCCGCGCAGTTCGCTTATATCGCTCATGCCGAACCGGCTTAGAATATCGACTATCTGAGTGCGCCAAGCATGGAGCATGTTGATCAGTCTCTGCGTGCCCCACTCGATGTCCATTTTTTTGACCATTTCAGGGTCGGTAGTTGCGATTCCACGTGCACAGCCTCTGCCGGATTCGCACCTGCCGCACCTTATGCAGCCAAGCGCTACCAACTCAGGCGTGCCGATAACTACGCCGTCCGCACCTAGCGCAATAGCTTTAGCTACGTCGTATGCAGTCCTAACGCCGCCACTCACGATGAGAGTGACCTGATCTCGAATCCCCTCTTCGACCAGGAACCGCGAGACCTTCGGGATGGCGTATTCAATCGGCATAGCGATGTTCTTTTTAGCGATCTCAGGAGCAGCTCCGGTCCCGCCGTAGCTGCCGTCCAGATGGACTATATTGGCTCCAGCAAAAAATGACCCGACAGCGACCATATCCACATCGACAGGAGTAGAGACCTTGGCCGAGACCAGAGCGTTAGGGTTAACGTGTCTGATCCAGTCGATATGCTTTTTATGGTCCTCAATCGAGTAGACGCTGTGGAACGGGAAAGGCGAGAAAAGCGACGTGCCGGGCATGGCTCCGCGCATTGCAGCTACTGCGGGTGTGTTCTTGTCGCCCAACAGGTGGCCGCCCAGACCAGGCTTTGCGCCCTGAGCATATTTGAACTCGACTATAGGCGCGCGTCTTATTGTCTCTTCACGCACACCAAAGAGACCCGTCGCGACCTGTGTAATTACATGGTCTTTATATGGAACCAGGCGCTCGATATAACCGCCCTCTCCCGTGCAGGTAAAAAGGTTCCAGGCAGTTGCGGCCCGAGCCTTGCTCAAGATAGTCACCGGGCTGACTGACCCGAATGACATTCCGCCGCCGTATATGGGCAGATCGATTGTAATCTTGGGCCTGCCGTCTTCCCTGCGGTTGAGCGGGATGGACGTGTTGATCTCGTTCGGATCGGTCCTTTTGCCGCCTTCGGGGAAGACGAAGTCGATCTTATCGAACCCGCCGCCTGAGTTACCTGTCTTGTAGTTTAGTTCACCATCCGGCACTTCACCCGTTTCAGCCATATACCAGGTCGAGAGGATCAGGTCGGCGCTCCAGCGATAGTCGCCCAGAGACTCATATAAAGGAAGCACCTCCACGCGCAGCGCCTTCTGGGGGCACACATCGACGCAGAATGTCCCGTTTTCTTTGCAGATAGCAGCGGTGCACTTGCTCTCGAGCGGCCTCTTGAAACCGGCATAGCCCTCGGGCATCACATGCACACCGTTAGGGCAGACTTCCGCGCACTTGCCGCACTTAATGCACAGCTCCTCGTATCTTTTGACCCGGTACTTGCCGAGCGAGTTGCGCCAGCGGTCCGGCGCAGGCTTTACTTCGCGGACCGGCTCCGGCAGGCCCGTATCGGGGATCGGTTTGACTTTTCTGTGGGGGTCTATTGTAATCGACATTATTTTACCTCCACTCTCTTGCCGAAGACCGGCGCAAAGCAGTCGCGTTCCAGATCGTCAAAGAACATCGCTCTACCGGCCTCGCCGCGCAGACGCCTGGCCTCACGGATACCCATAGCGCCCATCATCTCCAGCATTTGAGAGTGCCACGCGCCCATCAGGTTTACTATTCTATGAACTGCATAGTCGTGATCCACATTTTCCAAACCTATCGGGCACTTGATCCCCTGTCTGCAGTTCTTACATACTCTGCATTCGAGAGCAATCAAAAGCGGGACATCCACACAGACAGCGTCCGCTCCGCAAAGCAGCGTCTTTATTACATGCTCGGCCAGTGAAATACCGCCGCTGGCAAAAAGTGTTACCTGATCACGTATCCCCTGGGCGATAAGCGCGTGATGCAGGTCGCGGACCGCAATTGATATGTGCTTCCCGTTGCCTGCAACACCCTCCCAGTCGGCGTAGGCATGCAGACCGTCTACCCCGGCTTTAACAAGATCGACAGCCCTGTCGATCGACTCCAGAGGCAGCCTTACTATCGCGACCAGGCTCGGGTTGGCAGCCTTGGCAGCCTTGATCTTCTCCATTACATCCGGGCAGTCGTCCCACTGAGCCAACCGGGAGATCGCAGGGTCGCCCTTGGCGTCTTTGGATATATGAGGCATGGCGGCATCGTTTGCCGCCAGCATCGGATCATCCGTAATTGCAAACGTGCCGAGCTCATTAGCAGCGTCGAGAATAGACTGCGAGACATTAGCGCTGGGCGAATGCCACGGCATCATATTAAAGATAACCGGCAGGGGAATCTCGACCTGGGTCGGAAAATCGGTCTTGAGGGAGCCGTCGGCGTTGAACTCCAGCTTCATAGGCTTTCGGCCGACATCGATATGGGTGCTGATATATTCGCGGCCATGGATACCGTCACGTGTAGGCCGAACGATCTCTGACATATCCGTCAGGATCGAGTCGAACCCCGGTCCCCTGAACGGTCCCGGGTAACCTGCGCCCGATACCGGAATTTTGCCCGTCTCAGCCTGAAACCAGGTGCCGGATATGATATCGGCGTTCCAGACATCGTCGCCCATCGCCAGATACTCCGGGTTGACCCGCTGGGTGAGCAGGCCCTTGGTGCAGCTCTGCACGCAGCACAGGCACCCCTTGCACTCATAGAGATATTCTACATAGTCCTCTGCGACGTGCTGAAGGCGGTCACGCTCATCATTGTAAACGCTGTAGGCACACTCACGCTTCACACAGTTGTGGCATGAAGAGCAGTCCTCGCGCCAGTCTATAATGCAGTATTTGCCTATAGGCTTGTGCCTGGGCGGCTCGGGACGTATTTTGATATGATATTTAGCCGGCATAATCTCTAACTCCCGAGCGCGCTTGATTTAATGATATTTGAAATGAGTTCAAAATCGCCGCCCATCAGATGGACACCGCGTACACCGTCAATCCCCTTGAGGCTCTTGATAGTATCGACAGCCATCTGCCTGCCGGCGTCTGCCGACTGGAGCTTGGCTGCAATATCGTCGGGCATAGTGTATTTCTCGGCAACAGATGCCGCCTGCGCGCTTGAACTCAGCGGCATAACGGATGCTATGATAGCTGTTTTCTCGTGCAAGCCGCGCTCGCGGACAGCTTTCATCCAGGCATTGAACTTATCAATATCGAAGACAGGGTGCGTGATCACAAAATCCGCCCCGGCGCTTATCGCCTTTTGCAGCACGATCACATTCAGCTCGACCGGCTCGGCGAAAGGATTGGTGTCCGTGCCCAGAGTCAGTTCAATCGGAGAATCTATCACCTGTCCGTCGGAGAGGCTGCCGTTTTTACGCATCGCATCCGCAATCTGCAGCAGTTGGATCGGGTCGAGATCGAACACGCCCTTGGCCGACCCGGCTGAGGTAAGTGTCTGATGCCGACCTGCAGTGCAGAAAATATTGCTTATCCCCATCGACACAGCGCCCAGGATCATCGACTGTAGTGCAATGCGGTTGTGGTCCCTGGTCGTGAATGCAGCTATAGACTCAACCTCTGCCTTTGCCAGATGAGCGCATGCGGCAAGGCTCGATAGCCTTATGCCGTCCTCACATTCCGGCGCGTAAAGCGCACTTACCGAACCTTTGAGAGCAGCGGCGCATGCCTGCAACTGCTTTGCGCCTGCGCCCTGCGGCGGAGTACACTGAGCCGTCACTATAAACCGGCCGTCTTTGACGGCCTTTGCAAAAACTTCACTCATTCTATGCCATCACCTCTTGAAGAGCAGGACTTTCCTGGCCGACAAATGACGCGATCTTGTCTATCGCCGTCTTAAGCGCCTCTTCGCTTCGCTCGCTCGGTACGATTATCTCAACAGCCTTTGGATCAATACCTGCCTCAGTCAGATACTCGCGCGCCAACTCGACTCTGTGCATCGCCCGGATGTTGCCTTCCATCAGCCTGCAGTCGCCGAGCGGGCAGGTGAGCACACACACTCCGTTATCTCCCTCTTCAAATGCCTTGAGAAGATAACGCGGGTCGATCCGACCACCACAAGGTACCGGTTCGAGAATTACTTCATCACGCATCCCCAAATCTGCAAGCTCGGCTGGGACCACATTTCCATCAAATACGTTTGAGCAGTAATATACGCGAATACATTTCATTTCCGTTCGCCTCCGATCCACAGACGCAAAAAGGGCGTCTTCACCACAGGACACACACATGTCCCCCGGCGAAGACGCCCTCGTCGATTTTGCTCAACACTAAAGCCCGCGCGCAATCCAACTTCGGATGCGCCACAGATAACAAAAGCCCACCCAAAGCGCTCTGCCCGGGTGGACTTCAAGTCGTCCATTACGCGTGAAACAACACCGATTCACGCATTAAAATATATGCTGACCGACACTGGCCAGCTCATTACCGTAATTATGCCCCATTAGCCCAAAAATGTCAATGTCTATAGGGCTATTTGTTTCGGATTTTTTACAAGCTCAATTCGTGAATGCCGAATGAGCACTCTTTTCCATTCACTATCGCTGTTGTTCCCTCGGGAACGCTGAGCTTAAGTGTGGTCTTGGCTGCATCCCGTTTTAGATTGACGTCTATATTACCGTGTGGTGTGGGCACGCTGCCCTTTGCCCATTCCAGGTCACCCAGGAACGGGCGCACCTCAAACCGCTCGAAACCGGGTGCTGCAGGCCGTACACCCAATACATATGACGGCAGCGAAAAAGCCGGAGCCGCGCTCCAGGCATGGCAGTGGCTTCTGGCAGGCCA
This sequence comes from Armatimonadota bacterium, assembly GCA_039679645.1. Lineage (NCBI taxonomy): Bacteria > Bacillati > Armatimonadota > Armatimonadota bacterium. The sequence goes on along the minus strand of JBDKUO010000056.1, from coordinate 28,932 downwards.
TTCACCGAACCAACCGGGGAAAGTTTCCCAACAGGTGGTGGCGCCATCGTCGACCATCATACCCCACCACTTTCGAATCAGCTCCACCACTCCTGCTACATCGCCTGCTTTGTCCAATGCCTCCAGAGTAAATGCCATCATAAACGGGCTGCCGATTTTGACCCAACCCTCCGGCACATCGATCAAATATGACATAAAGAGCTCAGCCTTATCTGCTGGGACTACATCGCACAGATAGGCCATAGTCTGCGTCTGCTGGCTTATTACGCTGCTTCGCGTGCCGTCTGCATGGATGCAGTCAATATACGCCTGCTTGTTCTCATCCCATAGACGCTTGTTGATTGCAGACTTTAGTTCGTCAGCCCATTGGATGTAAAGTTGGGCATCATCTCTTTTGCCGAGTGTTTCAGCAACCTTTGCGCTGCGTCTGTAAACAGCACAAAGAAGCATACTCAGATGAGCCATCGCTCCCTGCCTGGGGGTGTCCATAGGAGCCCAGTCGAGCAGGTTCCATGCGTCTTCCATTTCGTAGAGGCCTTCTTTGTTCGTGAAGTGCCGGCGCATGTTGAAGTTCTGCTTGCGTATGTCCGGATAGACCTCTTCGAGAAACGCTTTATCTGCTGTAAAGTCGTAGTGTTCGGCACAGCCCATAGCCCACAGCAGGCTCCAGGCCGGTAGAATATCTTCCCAACCGCTTGGAACTTGGCTCTCGACTATAGGCGAGCGCCACATAGACTCACCTGCAAGCTTCAGACATCGCCGAGCAAGCTTATAGTCGCCGAATGCAGTGTAAGCAAAGAGGCTCTCATTGCGGGCGTCACCCACCCAGAAGGTCTGCTCATAGGTCGGGCAGTCTACAAACGTGTCCTCACTGCAAAGCCGCACAGTCAGGCGCGAGATGTCCCATATCTTGTTGAGCTTATAGTCGCTGCACGCAAACTCGCCGCGCTCAACATACGGATATGTGTGTTCATAGAATTTGATCGTCTGAAATTTAGCCGGAGTGATGCAGCCATCCGGAAAGCGCAGAGTCAAAGTCGCGTATCTGGCGGCGCGTCTTATGACTGACCTCCACGTCTGCGGGCCTTTGCGCGCGATATATCTGAAAGTATTGTTTAATGTAAACGTCGGTTGATGCCGTCCGTTCGAGATATACTCGAACCCGTTGAAATCTACAATCAAGCCCTCAGGCGCATCCAGAGCTATTTCGAGGAAGCCTGTGGTCATCCTGCCGAAATCCAACAATATCTCGGTGTCTCCATCTTTAGCAGGAGCAATAGTGGTCGCATTATCGTTGGCGACCAGCATAGCCTCAGGCTCGGTTATGCACACTTCAGCTCCTGCATCATCGGCATCTGCAGTGATTGCTGCAACGTTTACTTCGTAGAGTTCTTCCAGTGTTACAGCGCGCACTTCGGGTATGCCCTGCAGTTCTTCAGCCTTTTCAGCATGCCATGCGCTTACAAAACTTGGGTCATCAGTCGAGGGCAAATAGCTTGTGACAGCAAACGGCGTAGGCGCATCTTTGCCGAGAGGCGATTGGAGCTTTACACCATCGCCTTCGATTATAAGGGTGAAGTTGGAGTCGTGATACCAGGGTATGGTTATGTCCGCGACAAGCAGGTGCCCACCAGCGCATATATCAACTCCGGCCTGGGCTGTATCTTTATCCAGATCAGCTCCATCAAGTCTGAGCGCTTTACAGTTGCAGTAGAACGGTTTGATCTTAACATTCGTGTCTTTGGAGCAGTAAAGCATAGTCGCTACCAGCCCGATCATGGCGAGCGGGTTCGCTGTCTTATCTTCCGGATGCTGGATCATTCTGATATTTATTCCCCAGGCCTGCTCGGGAGCTTTCACTGTGCGGGTCCTAATTGTCCGAACGGGATATACGGGAGCATTTGTAAGAAATGGAATATCCCTTGGCAGCAGTTTTCCCCACGGCTCGCAGCCGACCTCGCCGACTACGACAGGCTGGTCCCATCGGCTGTCGTCAAAGTCGACTTTCCTCCAGCCGGTAGGTTCACTGCGTGCATCAAAAGCCTCGGTCCACGCCTGCTGACATGCCGTGCGTGGAGTCCGCCGCTCATATGCCGGATGACAGAGCGTTTTCCAGGTCGAATCTGTTGCCGCAACTACATGACCATCGAGGTTTACTTGAGCTACCAGCCCTCCCGGCGCGTCCAGATACTGAAACGTGCCGATGCCGTAGTGCTGCACAAGCACGGCCACAGCATTCTTGCCCGGCTTGATGTAATTGGTGATGTCATAGCTGTCATATCGCCAGTTTTGTGTAAAAGCCCGCACCGGCCCGAACCCCAAATACTCGCCGTTTAACCAGAGGCTGTATCGCGAATCAGCGCTTATGTGAAGATCGATATGCTCGAACTTATCGGGCGCATCGAATGTCTTGCGAGCGCACCAATAGAAATTGCGCGGTGACGGCTCGTTTTTATCCCATATCCATTTAGCTTGCCAGTCCATCTCGGCAAAGCTCCTTTCGATATCAATAACATTTTGCACAGTATAGCATCATAACACGCTTCCGCATAGACCCTTAAGTTCTGCAAATTGCCGACCGAAAATATGGTGTATCTTTCCCGAGGGGGGATTTGCAATGGATTCGTATTGGATGAATGAGTTCAATACTGATGATGATATGCTCTTCGGCGCGCAGGACACTGATGACAGTGACTTCTACTGCCCGTACACAAACGGCCCTGAGTGCGCGCTGATGACAAAAGGCTGGCAGCCTCAGGAAATTTGCGAGAGCCTGGAGTGCGAGCAGTTGAAGTTATTGAAGCACAATAAACGCCACAAAGCAGCCTGACAAATTTAGTATTGATTATTTTATATTTTGTATTTGTACATAATTAAGCCCGGCCTGATTGGTAGTTCTCCCGTGTGTGAGGCCGGGCTTGAGGTCGCTATTCAATTTTTCGATATTCAATTGTATTCAGCCTTAGCCGAACTTGCGCTCACCTCCCCGGTAAAGCTCCCATTCTCAATTCAACACTCATAAACCGCTGATCATGCCGGTCATTGACCGACCAAGCCCCGATGGTCGAATGATGCGGCCGCTCAAAGTCACACCTTAAGCAATTTACGCTTAGTAAATTGCATGGTCTTAAGCAATTTACGCTTAGTAAATTGCATGGTTGCTTGCGACTAACCATGCATTACTTAATCGACAGCGCTTATGCTGGTTACTTTGTCCAGCCAGATATCCTCGATGTCGCCAACGAGGCACCCGCCATACATCGGGACGAACGACACCTCGTGCACGTGCAGTGTCTTGGTGTGTAGATCGCCGTGACGATCACGGAAAGTGACGCTTACATTTCTACCGAGATATTGCTTCGCTTCAGGGATCATCATTTTTTGGCCTCCAAGACCAGCAGCACGAAAAAGCCGAGCTGCCGTATAGAATTGCCGATGATCAAAAACCGCCGCGCACTCCGAGGCCCATACTTCAAGACCCCTATCCACGCAAATTTCACGTGGGTCTACCGGACGACTTATTACCGCCGGCAGTGCCTGATCATCAGCAACTCCTACTTCGGCAGCTCGGCTGACATACCGAGCGGGCAACTGATCGGCTAATCCGACCCTGCACCGCTTTCCGGGTTAGTCCCGTTGGCTTTGCGTCCCCACCTTTCGATGGGTTTGCTATTATCGGTAGTTGCTTACGTATAGGTTATGCCTTATGGGAGTGATGCTTTGCGCTGTGAGGAATACTAGTTTAGATTATTTAATCATGAGGGTGCGCGAACAGCGTCGCCTTTTCGGCAATACGCACTGCCTCCAGGGCATCATCGATAGTTACGCGCATTTTGTGAGAGGGATCATCTATTTTTCGGATCAGATCGGCCATGATAGAACGCAGGTTTTGGGCATAGACTTCCAGCTTCTCCTCTTCCAGCTCTACAACGGTGTTGACCTCATAGTCCACATCGTAGAAAAACTCGGACGAGTGCGCCTTCTGAGACTCGATCGGATCGACCACAACCTGGTCTTCTCCCAGCAGCTCTTCTAGTTTGTCGAGTCCGTCGTTGCCTGTCCATCCCCAAATATCGAGCTGCAATGGAATCCAGCCGATCATCTCAATTTCGCCCAGGTCGTATGCGAAGTGGAATGTCGTGGTCTCCAGTTCTCTTGGGCGGGAGAACGAGTGCCAGTATGTGCCCACGACTCCGTTTTCATATTTGACGGCGGCAAAGACCTTGTCCTCCATCCCCGGTTTTCGTTCGACTCCGAGAGAGAAAGCATCCTTGGCCTTCGTGCCTATCATCCAGCTTGCGAGGTCGAAAAAGTGCACTCCGTGTTCGAGCAGTATCCTGCCGCTGATATCGGGGTTCCAAAACCAGTGCCCTTCCGGCACGGTGTCCTGCATGGCATAGTTTTTCAGATCGACTCTCCTGAGCTTCCCGAAGACTTCGCTTTCCGTGATCTCATGCAGCAGTTCAACGATAGGATTATGTCGAAGCACAAAGTTGACTGTCGCTACACGGCCTGCCTCTTCGGCAACTTGCTTGATGATTTCACCATCTTGTTCTGTCAGGGCAAGAGGCTTTTCGATAAGCACATGCTTGCCTGAGCGCATAGCCTGTATCGCGAGTTCTTTGTGAGTGGAGGGTGGGGTAGCTATGGATACGATATCGACATTAGGGTCGGCAAAAATTTCTTTGTAGTCGGTGTAGAACTTCGGTCCGGTCTTTGGAGCGCGCGATGAATCGACATCGCAGAGTGCAGTCACCGTTGCGTTGTCCATCATATCCCATGCCTTATGAATAAACTCACCGAACCCGCCGTAGCCTATTATCCCGATTCCCTTGTTCTTTGACATTGTTGAACCTCTATTTACCGCACTTTCATGCAGTTTCGACAAACCGGATATAATCGAAACCTGTAAGCGTCATCCGGTCACGCCTCCTCCCGGGTCAAGGGTCGCCAGGCGCATCTTTCGCGCCCCCCAATAGATGGAAGTGTAATATGGATCGCTGATGGGAGTAATGCCGACTCCGAAGCCGCCTCTGGAATGAATAAAACGCTTCTTATCTACCATCATTCCCACATGACTTACACATCCACCGGAACTTGCAAAGAAGACCAGGTCGCCTGCCCGGAGGCTGTCTCGCTCGACGGGGACGGCCCGAGTGTCGTCCGCCTGCAAACATGCGTCACGCAGGAGAGTGACACCGTGAACCCTGTGGACAAGCTGAACAAACCCTGAGCAGTCTATCCCAAATGGTGATGAGCCTCCCCAAAGGTAGGGCACCCCGATGAACTGCTCGGCTGTCTCGACAAGTTTGCGCGGGTCGGGCAGAGGTATAGTCTGAGCCAGGTCTTTATCGACCAGCCGGGCCTCTTTCTTGCGTATATAGGCATGCTGATTGTCCGGCATGAGCAGTTCGACCCAATCATTTGCCGATTTGACCACTTCCAGCTCAGCGCTGATAGTCGCTTTAGTGAGGATCTCGGACTTGTCGGAGGCAGAGCGCCGCACGTCAACGAACAACTCGCGCATTATGGCTACAGCCCCCACGGATGCATAAGGCTCTGAACCTGAGGGCAGTATTCGCAAGGCAGCCGCCGGAATCCAGGCTCGATATGTGTCCCATGTCTGAACGTAGAGCCAGCCGTGGGAACCGTCTTCTATCTTGACGTTCTGACCGATCAGAGCCTGGCTGACCTGTTCGGATTTTGAATCAGGCTCTGCCCTGAGGGGTGCTATGTTTTGAATTACCACACCGATGCGGCCTGAAGACTGCGAGCCGGTGGTCATGGTTGTCCACTTCGCTTAATATATTCCTGAGTATAAGGGCAGGCAGCTATGCACATTCCACATATATATAGCTCGAAGCCGAACTCCCGCCTACCGGCTTCTATCTTTTGATAGCACGTAAGCGCATCGAAGAAAGACTCCCGCGCCATCCCCTTTTCCCGATTCTTCCCTGACGGAGCATTCACCGGGCAGGCTTTTGCGCATGCCATGCAGTCGCCGCAGCGTGAATTGTCTATAGGTGAGGCGACCGTCAGGGGCGCATCTGTGTGCACAGTCATTAATGAGACCGCAGGGCCATATTCCTCAGTTACCAGCAGGCAGCATTTGCCTATCCAGCCAAGACCAGCCCGCGTGGCAGCAGTCTTATGTGGAAGAGGTGTGCTCATAGTCTCGGGAGAAAATCCGCACCCAAAAAACGAGTTATGCAGAGCATTATAGCCCTCGCTTTTGAGAATGCTCACGCATTTGTCGCCCAGGTCATTCATCAGGTTCTTTACGCGAACGCATTCGGCATCGTATTCCGCCGTGGGGCCGTCTTTGACCGAGGCGATGACCGATGGATCGAATGCAGCAGCAATACTTATCGCGCGCGGCATATTGTGCCTGATATCTTCAGGAATGTCAGTCATATCCGCAAAGGCGACGAGGTCTGCCCCCGCAGCCTTTAACTCATCGATTAATATTTGCTGCAAGCTCATTTTGCATCCCTTGGGTTGTCAGGCTACTTTCTATTTGCGTACCACTTCTCCGCGAACTCTTTGTTGTCCTTGCCCTCTTTGATTGGCCGCCACCAGGACTCGTTTTCCATATACCAGCGGATAGTGTCACGCATGCCGGTCTCGAAGTCGTGCGTGCGCGGCCAGCCCATCGCCAGGAGTTTGGCGGAGTCGAGAGCATAGCGGCGGTCATGGCCTGGACGATCCTGCACATGCTTTATCAGGCTCTCGTCCTTACCAGTAACCTCGAGGATGATCTTGATGATCTCGATATTCGGGCGCTGATTGTTGCCGCCTATATTGTAAATCTCGCCCGGCTCACCCTTGAGCATTACTGTCTCGATGCCTGAGCAGTGATCGAGCACGTGCAGCCAGTCGCGTATCTGCATGCCGTCACCGTAGACGGGCAGGGGCTTGCCTTCCATCGCGTTTGATACAAACAGCGGGACCAGCTTCTCGGGCTGCTGATATGGTCCATACGTGTTCGAGCCTCGGGTGACCATCACGGGCAGGCCGTAAGTGCGGTAATACGACTTCGCAAGCAGCTCACCCCCGGCTTTACCTGCCGAGTAGGGGCTGTTGGGCGATACGGGGTCGGTCTCTTTTGAGAAACCCTCTTCAATATCGCCATAGACCTCGTCCGTAGATATCTGTATGAACTTCTCTACGCCGTACTTTTTGGCAGCCTCGCAGAGTGTGAAGACACCCATCACGTTAGTGGTCATGGTGTTTTCTGCGTCGTTGATCGATCTATCCACATGGCTTTCGGCTGCGAAGTTGAGCACTATATCCGCGTCATCTACCGGCTTTGCCACATCATCGGCATTTCTGATATCACCCTTCACGAACATGAACCTGGGGTTGTCCCTTACATCCTCCATGTTCTCCAGGTGACCGGCATACGTGAGAGCGTCAAAGACCGTGATGCTCAGGTCATCGTGCCTGCCGAGAATATATCTTACAAAATTGCTTCCAATAAACCCGGCACCGCCGGTGACGAGAAGGTTTTTCATGTTGGTTATCAGTCCTCGGTTGTCAGTTTATGAGTTTGCAGTTATTGTGGTAGAACCAAAAATGCAAATCGCTTTGCAACAGCACTATAAGACCCCAGATCAAAAAGCATACGCCTAATGCTCTAACGAGCATCAGAAAATTAGTAATTCCTTTTGCAATTGCATAGATGAAATCAAAGGTTCTCTGCTTGGGACTCCGCTGTTCGCAAGGTGCGTTGTCGTTCACTTCTCCGGTTCCTCGAACCTGCTCACTCCATTGACACTTGACAGCTTCCTGTCAAATGACAGCAAACGCCCTTTGCACTGCTCCAATGCGGCTGCGCAGGCACAGGCATCGCCAAAATGGGGGATATCATTTGCAAACAATTCCAGTGCATGAATATACCGGGATTTGTCCGGCATAAGAAATCCGTCCATTTTCACTATAGGCTCCAAGCCTTTGTATATTACGCTTCTTTCCTGCTCATAAAAGCGAAAGAGAACATATACGACCTCGGACAAAGTCACCGGCTCACAAAGCACTTGCAACTTCCCATCTTCAACGCCTTCAATTATTGCGTCCGCTTTTGGAGTCAGTTCTTCATTGTCCTGGAGCAGGTATCGTAAAATAACATTGGCGTCGATTGCAAAGGGTTTGCTACCTGCCTTCATTGGCTGCCTCTTCCGCAATCATCTTTTCGGTCTCTGTTCGCACCGTTTCCCAGTTAGCAGGTTTATTCTTGGCTGCCTCGTGAAATATGCCGCGAACTTCTCTCACAGACCTCACTGGGCGCAAGACAGCTTCATTATCTCGCAATTCAATCTCTACTTTTGCCCTCTGCTTAAGGCCGAGAGCCTTACGAATACTCAGCGGCACGGTAATCTGCCATTTGTCGGAAAGATGTGCAGTTGTCATACAAATCACCTCACGTATACTATATACCACATTTCCGACAATGTGACAACAGTATGGCGCATAAAATCAATAGTTCCCCACCAATGACCAGGCCACCGGATTGAATGGCTGGCCAAGGTCCTGACGCAGATCACAACTCCAGGAAGCAGCGCGGCTGCGAACTTTATTGCCGGCATCATCAAGAAGCGTTTCGATCAGGTCCAGACACCGCTGACCGAAAACAGGCAGATTTCCTGAACCAATTTCCCAAATCGATTCCAGAACCCAGGTGCGGACGTCACTATCAGGGTCAGTCAGCATGCACTCCAGAATGCCAATCGATTTTTCAGATGCGATGTTGCTGAGAGCACATGCAACCATCTCTCTTGAGTGCTTAACGCCGAGATTTGCAATCCGTGATAATTCTTCAACGGCCTCATCTCCAAATATACCTATCGCTCCAGCGACTTCGGTGTCCCAGTCTTCATCTGCTTCTTGCACTATTTCAAGAAGTCTGGGCAGCACACGTTTATCACCGCATTTGCCAAGTGAAATCAACGCAGTGTAATCAAGTTCAGGCACATCAAGTAATTCGGTCAGTCTGTCAATTGCCGAAGCGTCACCTATCTCACCCAAGGCATGTATAGCTTCCTTTTTTGCTTCCGGTGAACCATTGACCGTCACTTCAATTAGGCGTTCCACTGCTAACGTGCCCAGTCCAATCAACCCCCATTCAGCACTTCCCTCTGAATAGTCACCCCATCGGTTGCACATGTAATCAATTAAGAGATCAAGTGCACGGATATCACCCAGCTTGCCGAGTGATGAAGCGACATCGAAACGGAGAGACTCATCATTGAGGTATTCCGCCAATGGTTCGATTGCTGCCGGGTTTCCAATTTCCCCTATTGGTTGAACAACAGCTTTGCGTGCTTCATGCGTCCCGCATTGCCAGATGTCCAGCAAGGCAGGCAAAGCCACATTGCCCATCCACATAAGCGCAAATGCAGCATGCGTTGCTGCATGGGGATCATTCAATGCATCCAATATAACTTTTGACAATGGCTCGATTGATTTTATCCCACCGAGTTTTCCAGCCGCATCAACAGCATCAGCTCGCACTTGCGTATCTTCATCGTCAAACAGCGCAAGCACAGCCGGGTATCTGCGTTGGTCACCTATTTCACCAAGGGAGAAAGCAGCTCTCCAGCGCACCTGTGGGTTAGCATGCTTGGTCGCCTCTATTAATCGCTCCACAGATGCTTTGCCTGAGCGTATAAGCGCACATTCAGCTTTTAGCTGGATGTCATTATCTGGATTGCCGAGTTCCTGTATGAGTTCGTCGATGTGTTCCAACAATCTCCCTCAGCTTCTACGTAATCTTAATATCCCAATTGTAAGGAATATTCGTGCTATCATACGCCTCTCGATACTCGTCGGGTTCCTTCGGGTTGTAGAGGTTTGTCGGGAAGTTAATTAGCAGCGACGGCTCCACCCCTACAGTCTTATACCCGTGCATCGTGCCGACCGGAATCTTCACCAAAATGGGGTTATTGTCGCCCATAAAGAACTCGTTGACCTCACCGTAAGTGGGCGAGTCTTTGCGGGCATCGTAGACCACTGTCTTGACCATTCCCTTGACCACCACCCAGTAGTCGTCCTGCTTCTTGTGATAGTGCCACGCTCGGATCACACCGGGATAGTTCATACTGATGTATGTCTGGGCGAACTTGCCGAACTCCGGCCAGTCCTCGCGGAGCATTTCCATAAGATAGCCGCGCTCGTCGGCATGCCGCTTAAGCTGCTTAACAATGATTCCTTCTATCATTTTTCACCTTTCCTCAACTCACAACTCTTAACCCATAACTCTCAACTAAATAACGCTTACAGCGCTGTTGTCTCCTACCATCATGCGATACGCTTTAGGTATTTTGTGGTCCTTAGCGATCTTGACGTTTTTGCCTATTAGGCTGTCTTCCAGTCGGCTGCCTATACCCAGCACCTGAGAGTCTTCAAGTATAATGCTGTGCTCGACCTCGCTGGCTATGATCTTGCAGCGATCATTGATAGATGTATATGGTCCGACAAAGGCATTTTCAATAACGCATTCCTCGCCTATAATCGCTGGCCCGCGCACGCAGGAGTTGATTATCCTGCTGCCCTTGCCTATCTTCACTCTTCCGGCAATTTCGGATTCCTTGTCTACCTCACCCAGCACGTCCAGCTCGATCCCGTCGAGTATGATGCGGTTGGCTTCGAGCATATCCTCGAGCTTGCCGGTATCTTTCCACCAGCCGGTGATGATATGGCTATTGACCTTATAGTCGTGATCCACCAGGTACTGAATGGCATCAGTGATCTCAAGCTCGCCGCGAGCGGAGGGCTTGATAGCGTTCACAGCCTCGAATATTGTCGAGTCAAACATATAGACGCCTACCAAAGCGAGGTCTGTCGGCGGCTCCTTGGGCTTTTCGATCAAGCGGACCACGCGCCCTCCCTCAAGCTCGGCTACACCAAAAGACTGTGGGTTGGGCACATGCGCCAGGAGTATCTGCGCGTTTGCATCCGATGCGCAGTAGTCGTCTACAAATGAAGTAATGCCGTCCTTGATAAGGTTATCGCCCAGATACATTACAAAGGCGTCGTCTTTTATGAAATTCTGTGAGATCTTTACTGCATGAGCTAGGCCCAGGGGAGCTTCCTGGTGGATATATGTGATCTTCACTCCCCAGCGCTTACCATAGCCGACGGCGGCCTCCACCTCTTCATGCGTGTCGCCAACCACGATTCCTATATCACTTATGCCAGCGGCCTTCACGGCCTCGATAGTGTAGAAGAGAATCGGCTTATTGGCAACGGGCACGAGCTGCTTTGCGCCGGTATAGGTGATCGGCCGCAGCCTAGTTCCCTTACCTCCACTCAATATAAGAGCTTTCATATCAGCCTCCATGCGCCTCCTGCGATGACTGGATTATAGTAATGATAGAAGATCATGTCAATTTACGTGACGGATGTGGTGGTTCCTTCTCCAACACCTGACACCCAACCCCCAACACCTTATATAATCGGCTTGCAAGCTGCCTATCCGCAGTCTGCCGTAAAAATGCAAAAAACTCAAGAGAATTGTTGAAGAGTCCTAAAATGTGGGTATATACCACTTGACAGTATTGCACTCAAGTCATATAATTATGGGTGCAGGCAATGATACCACAGCGGCCTTGTTTGGGCACGCATAAAATAGGGGTATCCACTATCCGCGGAGGTGAACTCAATTGGCCAAAACAGTAGGTATTGACTTAGGCACCACCAACAGCGTGGTTGCAGTGATGGAGGGCGGCGAACCGGTCGTAATCCCGAATTCCGAGGGAAGCCGGACGACTCCTTCCGTTGTAGGTTTTTCAAAGACCGGTGAACGTCTGGTAGGCGTAACCGCCAAGCGCCAGGCGATCCTTAACCCTGATCGCACAATCTCATCCATCAAACGTGAGATGGGGACCGATCACAAGGTCACCATAGACGGCAAGGGCTATACGCCGGAAGAAATTTCGGCTATGATCCTGCAGAAGCTTAAGGCGGACGCCGAGGCTTATCTGGGAGAGCAGGTGACTCAGGCTGTCATCACAGTTCCGGCATACTTTAACGATATGCAGCGAACGGCCACAAAGCAGGCTGGTGAGATCGCGGGCCTCAAGGTCCTAAGGATCATCAACGAACCGACAGCGGCCTCTCTCGCATATGGCCTGGAGAAGAAAGGCAACGAGACCATTCTTGTCTGGGACCTGGGCGGCGGGACTTTTGATGTATCGCTGCTGGAAGTAGGAGAAGGCGTATTCGAGGTCAAGTCGACTTCGGGCGACACCCGTCTGGGCGGCGACGACTGGGACGAGCGCATAGTCAACTGGGTATGCAGCGAGTTCAAGGCTCAACAGGGGATCGATCTCAAGAACGATAAGCAGGCCCTTCAGCGTGTGAAAGAGGCCGCTGAGAAGGCAAAGATCGAGCTTTCAAATGTAGTCCAGACCAATATCAACCTTCCTTATATTACTGCGGATGCGTCGGGACCCAAGCACCTGGATATGAACCTGACCCGAGCGAAGTTCGAGGAGCTTACCAATGACCTGCTCCAGCGCTGCGTTGGCCCATACAAGAAAGCAATGGAAGACGCAAAGATCGGCGAGGGACAGATCAACGAGATCGTGCTTGTCGGCGGATCGACCAGAATGCCGATGGTCCAGGAGTTGGTGAAAAACCTCGCCGGTGGTAAGGAACCGCACAGAGGCGTGAACCCTGATGAGGTCGTGGCTATAGGCGCTGCGATTCAGGCGGGTGTCCTGGGCGGCGAGGTCAAGGACGTCGTACTCTTGGATGTTACTCCGCTTACGCTGGGTGTCGAGACCCTCGGCGGCATCACCGATAAGCTCATCGAGCGAAATACGACCATCCCGACCCGTAAATCAAAGACATATACTACGGCGGCCGACGGTCAGACAGAAGTTGAGATCAACGTATTGCAGGGCGAGCGCGAGATGGCTCAGTATAACCACAGCCTCGGCAGGTTCCATCTGGCCGGTATTCCGCCTGCGCCAAGAGGCATTCCTCAGATTGAGGTCACATTCGACATCGATGCTAACGGCATCGTAAATGTTTCGGCTCAGGATAAGGCGACAGGCAAGCAGCAGTCGATTACGATCAGCGGCTCGACCAGGCTCTCCAAGGACGATATCGATAAGATGATGAGAGACGCCGAAGGTAATGCTGAGGAAGATCGCAAGCTCAGAGACGCTGCCGAAGCCAAGAACAAGGCGGAACAGTTGCTTTACTCTACCGAGAAGACCTTAAAGGACCTCGGAGACAAGGTATCTTCGGAGGACAAGCTGGCAATCGAAAGTGCGCTGAGCGAGTTGAGATCGGCTGTGGAGTCTAACGATGCGGCGCGGATCAATACCGCATCCGAAGCGCTTCAGCAGCATGCATACAAGCTCTCACAGATGCTCTACGAGCAGGCTTCCAAGGCTCAGGAGGGCACTCCTGAAGGCCAGGCGCCTGAGGGACCGGCAGCCGAAGCGCCAAAGGAAGAAGACGAAAGCGTAATCGACGCAGAGTTCAAAGCAGAATAAAGAATAGGTATTAGGTGTTGGGTGTTTGGTGATGGGGTGAGGTTATCTTCCCTAACACAAATGCCCAATGACTATAAGCTATAAGGTGTTGATTGAGGTGTATGTCAAATTCACGGAAAAGAGTTGTTTCGGGAGCCCTTCTCCCGAAACGCCCCTAGTGCAGCAAGGTATCGGGACAGGGGTGTCCCGATACAACGGGGCTTATTCCGCAGATGTGACAAGCACCCTGTTGATTGGATGGAGGGAAGGCTCTCCCTTCCCTAACATCCAATACCCAACACCCATCACCCGAAAGGAGCGGACAGCAAATGATCAGCAGATGGGACCCATTTCGAGACATTAGTGTTTTACAGGACAGAATCAATCGAGTTTTCAACGAATCGGCAGGTCATGCGGAAAATACGTCGAGCAGGACTTGGTCGCCGGTCGTAGACATTATCGAGACTCAAAGCGACCTTGTTGTTCGCGCTGAGCTGCCGGGGATGAACCGGGATGATATCGACATAGAAGTCACCGGCGAATCCCTGACTATTCGCGGCGAGCGCAAGTTCGATGAAGCTGCCAAGGATGAATATATACGGGTTGAGCGGCCGTATGGGCCGTTTCAGAGATCGTTTAGCATAGGAGTGCCGGTGCAGCCGGACAAGGTCAAGGCAAGCTACCATGACGGTCTGCTGGAAGTTACTATTCCGAAAGCTGAAGAGACCAAACCCAAAAAGATAAAAGTAAACGCAGAATAGGGTGCCAGGTGTCGGGTGTTAGGTGTCGGGTTATGAATGCGCGTCTTTTCCCTAACACCTAATACCCAACACCCATCACCTGGAGAAGCCGGTGGCCACGAATTATAAAGATTATTATAAGATACTGGGCGTTGATCGGAGTGCGTCTGAGAAGGATATCAAGTCGGCTTATCGCAAGCTGGCTCGCAAATATCACCCCGATGTAAACCCCGGCAACAAGGCCGCCGAAGAGAAGTTCAAGGAAGTAAGCGAGGCTTACGAGGTTCTCTCCGATAAAGATAAGCGCACCAAATACGACCAGTTCGGCCAGTATTGGGAGCAAGCCGGGCAGGCCGGTCCCGGACCGGGTACGGGATATCCCGGCGGCGACTTTACGTTTGACTTCGGTGGTTTCGGCCAGGGAGGGCAGAGAGTAGATTTCGGCGGCGAAGGCGGCTTTGATCTCTTTGAGATGCTCTTTGGAGAAGGCAAGCGTGCGGGAGGCGCAACGCACAGACGGCGCGCGGCTCCGACAAAGGGCTCAGATATCGAGTCGGAGATGGAGATATCTCTTGAAGATGCCTTCACCGGTACCAAGAAATCATTTTCGTTTAATGGTCGCAAGATAGAAGTGAGTATACCCAAGGGTGTTCGCGACGGCCAGAAGATAAGACTGGCCGGCCAGGGCGAGGAAGGCATTGCCGGGCGTGGAGACTTATATATTCGCATAAAGATGCGCCCGCATAAGGTTTTTGAACGTTCTGACGATGACCTGCGAATGGAAGCACCCGTGGATTATATAACCGCAGCTCTTGGCGGTGAGATAACTGTCCCTACACTGTCCGGTCGAGTGACTATGAAGGTCCCGCCCGGCACCACCAGCGGCAAAACGTTCAGGCTTCCCGGCCAGGGCATGCCCAGGATAAAAGACGGTGGGCGGGGGAATCAATATGTTAAGGTGAAAGTTCAGATACCAGAGCATATGTCCGCCAGGGAACGCGAACTACTAGAGGAAATCCGAAAGCTGCGTTGAGACATTTGATAGTAGATGATATGTGCTGGGTACAGGCCCCATCACCTAACGCCCAACACCTGTCACCTGATGTGAAAGCGAGGGTTCACTATGCCACGCGTTGACAAAAATGAACCGTTATATTTGATTGGGGTTGCCGCAAGACTTTGTGAGCTGCATCCTCAGACTCTGCGTATGTACGAGCGCCTGGGGCTGGTGCGTCCGGCAAGACTCGGCAGAAAAAACCGCATGTACTCCGAAGCCGATATAGACCGGCTCAGACAGATTCAGCGTCTGACTCAAGACATGGGCGTTAACCTGGCAGGCGTAGAAGTAATTCTTGACCTTCTGGACAAAATGACGCACATGCAAGAGCAAATGGAGAGTGAAATGGAACGAATGCATCAGCTCATGGAGGAGAGAATAAGGCGTATGCAGAAGTAAGATAAGTAAGCAGCCTAAAATGCTGCAAAAAGTGGGTTTACAAAGTGAGTTTTCGGTGCTATAATCCGTTCACTGGCGTAAATCCGTGTGGAATTATCTGAAGGAGGGTGAGAGGTTGCGAGTTGGTGTCGTAAAGTGGTTCAACGACGCTAAAGGTTATGGCTTCATCGCTACAGACGAAGGCAAAGATATCTTTGTGCACTATTCGGCTATTAATATGGATGGCCGAAAGACCCTTTTTGAAGGGCAGCAGGTGGAGTTCGAGATTGCCGACGGTCCCAAAGGCCCACAGGCATCTAATGTCTCCGCTGTGTCGGCGTAGAACCCAAAATACCAAAGAGAGTGTGCCCCGAGCATTGATGCCGGGGCATTATTTCTTCATCCTCACAAAACCTTGCGCATTCGGAGGGTCAAATGAGAAGTACAGTATCGTTGATATTAATCCTGTCGTTCGCGGCGACAGCAGTTACCGGCCTGTTGATGATGTTTGCCCATATTCGCCAAGTGACACCGGTGCATGAACTGATGGCCCTCGTGATGGTCATTGCGGCCGTCTTTCACCTTATCTTGAATGCCAAGTGCATCGGGAGCTATCTCAAGCACAAGCCAGTGCTTGCCGTGGTATTGCTGGCAATAACTATTGCGATTACCTCGTTCCTTGTGCTGGCCAACCCGCATGGACGAGAAGGTCATGGCGGACCCGGGTTTGAGCATGGCCCGCGCGCAATAGACCGAGACTGATTTCTATGCGTTCTTGAGTGCGACAGCCTCTACAATGTTGGCCGCATCTTCGCACTTGTCGATGGCCATTTCCAGGTGCTCGTAGAGTTCTTTCCACTTAATTACTTCGATGGGGTCTTTTTCATTTTTGAACAGACCTGCAATGGCGTTGCGGCTGACCTTGTCTCCCTCGTTTTCAAGCCGGTTGACCTCAATCCAGCGCGACTTCATGCTTTTGACATCCTTGAGGTTCTTCATACTTTCCGTAAGGGCGAGTGTCTCCTCGGCAGCCCGTAAAACAATGTTCGCGAGTTCTTTTGCCTCGGCGCTTATTGACTCTACGCCATATAGGTTCAGTCGCTGAGACGTGGCGTTGATGAAGTCGAGAATGTCGTCCAAAGCTGAACTTAATGCGTGGATATCCTCGCGGTCTATCGGTGTGATAAATGTTTTGTTGAGCTTTTCGATGATCTTATGTGCAATCTCATCGCCAAAGCTCTCAGTCTTTTCGATCTTCATTCTTTTTTGATCTACGTCTGTGTAGTCCTCAAGCAGGTCCTTAAGTAACACAGCCCCTTCGACTACATTAGTAGCCTGTGCTTTGAACAGATCAAAAAAAGCTTCTTCTCTTGGTATAATCCTCAGGCCCATATCCGGCCTCCATTTCTTTAACGGCTATTGGCAAAAGTGGATTAGTGAATAGACTCCCGACGCCATAAGCGCGGAGAGCGGCATAGTCAAAATCCATGCCCAAACGATCCTTCCGGCCACTCCCCACTTTACAGCGGAAAGCCTGTGTGTTGCGCCTACCCCGACAATCGCACCGGTGATGGTGTGTGTGGTGCTGACGGGAATACCCGCCATTGTTGATCCAATAATAGTTATTGCGCCTGCTGTCTCTGCACAGAACCCGCCGACCGGCTTGAGTTTTGTTATGCCGAGTCCCATAGTCTTTACAATTCTCCAGCCGCCGGACATGGTGCCGCAAGCGATTGCCATAGCGCAGATCAGCTTCACCCAGATCGGCACCGGTATACTTCCATTTGCCATTGGCTGCAGATGGCCCGCAGTCAGCAAAACCACGGCAATAACACCCATTGTTTTTTGGGCATCGTTGGTGCCATGACCGATGCTGTAAGCGGCAGCCGATAAAAGCTGCAGATGCCTGAACCAGTTGTCGACCCTGCTCGGCGAAACCTTCCGGAGCAGCCACATAACGATCACCATAATGGTGAAGCCGAATACCATACCGATCAGAGGGGCGAACACAATAAATGCGGCAATTGTATCGATCTTCTCCCAGTTCAATACGTTTTTCATGGAACCGGTCAAAATGTGGGCGGCAGTTAGACCTGCACCGGCAAGCCCTCCGATCAGAGCGTGGGAAGAACTGGTCGGCAGTCCAATATACCAGGTAATGATGTTCCAGAAAATTGCTCCGCATAGCCCCGACAGAGCTATTATCAGCATTGTATGAGATGAAAAGATCGCTGCGTTGACAGTCTTGCCGACCGTATCGGCAACATGCACGCCAAATACAAGAGGAGCCAGAAAGTTAAAAAAAGCCGCCCATATTACTGCCTGAAACGGTGAAAGAACCTTTGTTGCGACAATAGTTGCAATCGAGTTTGCCGCGTCATGGAAACCGTTCAGAAAATCAAAAATGAGGGCGACTACGATAATCGTTATTACTATGTATAGTGACATTCAGACCTGCTTGCTGCCAAAAAATAATATGGGCAAATGACGGCGATTTGGAGACCACTCATCAAAGTTCGAGAGAGTGCCGCCTTTCAAAGAGGTTACCTCCGCCCATTCATTCTACATGCGTGGGCACCACTGAGTCAAGCAATTTGTGAGTCGGCCTGTTACTTAACAAATCTGAGCGTGTAATCTTTTTGAGCATAACGGTCGGTCATGCCTGAGATGAAGTCGCAGACACAGCGAGCCAGTTCATTAGTGTCTTTGTTCAATTCGAAAGACTCACCATGCGCCGAATGCAGTTGATCCGGGTCGGCCATGTAGAACCGAAAAAGCTCTTTAAGCACTTCACCTGCATTTTTTAACTCAGCGATTCCGACTACATCGCGGCCGTAAACATGCTTGAAGAGGTAGTCCTTGAGGCGGTTAGTGGCTTTTCGGAATGGTTCGCTCATTCCTATGGCTTTGTGCTCGGCGGAGTAATATATGATATCCTCGACCATTGCTCCAATCCTGTGCGAGTGGCTTCTGCCAAGGATTTCGACACAATCCGTCGGCAGATCATCCTCGGTGATAATGCCGGCGCGGATTGCATCGTCTATATCATGGTTTACATACGCTACACGGTCGCTGATCTTTACAACCCTGCCTTCAAAAGTGGAGGGTCCGCGGGAATCAATCACAAGGTCTGCATTGCCCTTGGAGTGGTGCAGAATGCCGTCTCTGACCTCGTAAGTCAGATTAAGCCCCTTGCCCTTGTTTTCAAGCACATCGACCACTCTCAGGCTCTGCTCAGAGTGTCTGAAAGAGGCGTCCGGCACATATTCCCGAATTACCTCATCAAGCGCAGCTTCACCGGCATGGCCGAACGGAGTATGACCGAGGTCATGACCCAGAGCGATTGCTTCAGTGAGGTCTTCATTGAGGCGGAGCGCGCGTGAGATGGTGCGGGCAATCTGCGCGACCTCCAGAGTATGAGTGAGCCGCGTGCGATAGTGGTCCTCTTCCGGGTCAATAAATACCTGCGTCTTGTGTTTGAGCCTGCGAAATGATTTGCAGTGTATTATTCTGTCACGGTCGCGCTGAAAGCAGGTTCGCACACTGTCCTGCGGTTCCGGGCGTAGCCTGCCCTTCGACTTGCAGGCGAGTATTGCATCGGCTGAGAGTATTTCTTTTTCGAGTTGTTCGTATGTTTCGCGTATATTCATGTTAATTATCCGGCCGATAGAGCTTGATGCGCCATTGGCTGTCACATACTATATTATAAGCCTTCGGGTCTTTTTCTTGAGCTAGTTTAATCCTCAAATCGGACCGTCGTGCGATCAGGCGAGACGCAGCTTGCAGTATGCGAGGCTCAGGAGATGTCATTCCGGCTTTGTCTACAACAACAACATCCGAACCTTTAGGCAGTCGGCTCATAATATGCGCTGTCCGGCTTACTGCCGACCTGACTATTTGTCCGGAATGAAGCCATGTTAGGTTTCGCGAAATCGACATAGCGGTCCATGGCAATATAATAATCGCTCCCGCCAGTATTCCAGCCCAAGCTCCAATAGGTTTTACGGAAGTATTTTGTTTTTTGTTCTCTGTCAAACGAATACATATGAGCGCCAACAGGAATATCAATGCTGTCGGCTGCTGTGTCCAAAATGCAAGACAGGACAATAACACATACTCATACCGCCGCGACGGCCGTACGCGGCAGGCAGGGTCGTTTATAATGAACACAGCGGCTATGGCCAGCGGCACAACCAGGGTCAGCCAGATTGGGAAATACCCGACACTTGATAGAGTCACGGATAAATATTCGAGCAATGTAAAGATGCAAGCCGCAGCAAGTGCTGCAGTGCATTTGGCGTGGTCGAGTTTGTCTTTTTCGTCTGATCCGCTTTTCCACAACATTACGATCAATCCGGCAGCAATTGAAACTGCAGGCAGCGCAGCGCCTATTGAAACAATCCATACCACGAGCAGAGCAGCAATAAACCGTGTAATGAAGGGAACGGGGCGTTCGACCGCTGAAAGCCGCTGCACAAGAGCCGCAATGCACAGGCATATTCCTATAGCTGGTATATAAAAATAGCGGCCCGCCGGCGCCAGATACTTCAAGGCTATTCCAATAGATAAGCCTGTAGTGATAAGCCAGAAAATTCCGGGCCTAAGACTCGGATACAGTAGCCAGAGTGCTATCGGCACAACAACGAGAATTGCAGGCATCCATATTTCGCTTGCTGCGAAAATCGGCAGGCCCATACTTGTCGGCCACAGCACGAAGGTCGCCGCTCTGCGCAGCAACTCAAGACTCACGCGGGCATTCGCATTGCCTAAAGTATGCTGGCATTGACCTTCCATATGCATGAAGAATGCAAATGCACCGACCATCATCAGGCATGACGCAAACCAGACAATCCACTCGCGCCTGCTTCTATTTGTATTATTAAACAATGGAAGCAATGGCAGCACAGCGATCATGCTCGCTGACTCTTCCTTAAAAAAAAGCGCACTCGCCCACACAACAGCGCATAACACTCCTCTGATAAGCACTGAAATGCGGTCGGACAAGGCGATGAGAGCAGCAGCCAGGCAAAGCGTGGTGGCGGCAATACCGGATATATCCGATAACCATGCCGCTGCATTAGTGCTGAGTGGAAAGACTCCGAACGCCAGCGCACCGACTGTTGCCGCCGACTGGCCGAATTTCAATCTTCTGATAAGGTGATATACCAGGGCAACGTTAATCAGATGCAGCATTAGTTCGACTATATGCCATGCACCTGCATTCAGCCCGAATGCTTTATACAGCCCGCCGAAGGCAGCAAGAAAGAGCGGCCTGTAGAACCACTGTCCGAACAACCATGGGTTAAATCCGGGTTGGGTGACTGTGGTCAGATGGCCCCAGTCGTCCTGCTGGAAGTAAGAAAAAAGGGAGGGAATGTATATGATGAAAGTCAGCGCCAAAGGAGTAAGCCAATATTTGGCATCACTCCACCTGCAGATTGAGCTGTTTTGTTGGTTGTTTTGCATTTACAGTGTGTTAACCACATGTTCGCACCGGGCTAAAATCTGACGTATTATCAGGCAGCTAACAAGGTATGCTTTGCTAGAATCTTTGTTAAAAGCTTTGTTAATCGAGCCAAAATGGCCTGCTTTAGCAAACAATATCCAGGTAATCGCAGTATCAGCAACAAACAATGTTTAACAGTTCATTGTTTTACTTCTCATTATGGTTTGATAAATCGTCATCGCTTTTAACTATCTGCCAGCGCGGTTTTGGTCGAGTACCTGTATTGTATATTTTTCCCTCACGTGCTAATTCGGCAAGCAAATTATGAATCTTAGATTTCTTCTGAGATTCTGTGAGTACTTCAGGCAGCTTCTCCAGAAGCAGAGCATTAATATCTTTACGGTCAACAGGCCCGTGCTTATTTACCAAAGCCAAAATCGCATCGAGATAATACTTCTTGTCAAACCCTCTATCGCGAATATAGCGCGCTTTCTGCCCAGTGGCTTTTGCAATAAGAGCAGCAACAATTATGTTTGGATAGCGCCCTTCCACTAGGTTTGCAGCTTTCAGTCGACGATGTGCATCACGCGATATTGGAAGTTGTTTTTGAACACGATCCAACTGGATTACTTGCCACAGATCAAGATTTCCATTAGCCATCAACAAACGCGTATATTGCTCATCGATAATCCTCCCTTGAATTTTGACAGCCACTCGATCCGGCTCAGTGAAATCAAAATCTGGCAAAGGGAAGAACCTCTGCATCTGCGTTCGGAACATACGCTTGATGCCGCCGCCTTGTGTATCAATCATATTCAACCCAACCATCGCCTCAGCTAGGACCGGGTTGCGATAGATTTCTAACGGCGCATCTTGACATATAACTGTTTCTATGTCTCCAGGCAAGAAACTGCCCATATTGGTTAACAAAATTGAATCTGACGTCTCCACGATATTTATTCGACCGTGAAGACTATAGTCCTGATGAGCAATACAATTATGAAGAGCCTCACGTATTACCCATGGGTCATATTGAGTAATTTCTTGCGGAAATAATGTACCACTAGGTAGAGTACGAATAGTCAGGTTGCGAATACGGCTAAGCACCTTGTCCACTGCTAGAACAAATGGTGGTCCAAAGTGTTCATAGTCCAACTCCTGATTGTGTGCGTCTTTCAGTATCCAAGATATTTTTGCCACCGCTGGTGATAATAGCGCGGCAGATTCAGGTTTCCCAAGTAGCACTATTGCTGCATGACTGATAGCCCCTTGAATTGTAAGCTTAGCCTTGTTGAGAAAAGTTATATCATCCCAACTATCAACATCAGCGATTTGTCTAGGGTTTTTGATTTTGAACTGCTCTCGAGCCATCTGTATTGCAACAGAATCAAGATCAGCTATTGTTGCCCTTTCGCAGACCTGTGCAGACCAATCTGTATGGCGATTCCAAATAGCTCGTTCCTTGTCTGGGTGTTTTTCCAAATTTGTTTTACTTGAGCCAATTCGGATGAATGCCTTCCCATAGAATTTAACCGGGCGATCCCAAGCTGGGTGTATTTCAAATAATACTATGCGTCCATTAGGATGATTGACAATATGAACTTCAAAACCGGTATTGGGCTGCAATCCACTTCTTAACCAAATCAGCAGACTCTGGTTACCTTTTCCTTTGGCAGTGTGTGGGTCAAATTTGGTATCTACTACATTATGAGACTCATCATCAACTCCAAACAATATATATCCACGAGGTTTTCCCGCCAGACATGCACCGTTAGCTAAGGCTGAGATGTACTCTCCGAGTTCTTGCGGTTCATATCGGTTTCTCTTGAACTCCAGCCATTCGGTTTCGTTTGTCTCGTTGCACAGCCGATCAACGAGTGCAATGAGTTCGGGATTACTCATTGGATATTTCTCCTGGAAGATTGAAACCTAGTCTTAGCAGTCCACATTCTCTAATTTATCCCTCAGATACTGCTTTACGCCTTCTATGGGCATTCTGATCTGCTGCATACTGTCTCGGTCGCGGATGGTGACCTGGTGGTCTTCCTCGACTGTCTGCACGTCCACGGTTATGCACCAGAGTGTGCCGATCTCGTCCTGCCGGCGATATAGTCTGCCTATGGAGGCTGTGTCGTCATACATTGTCGGGAAGGCGCGCTGCAGGTCATGCGCAAGTTTCTTTGCCGTCTCGACTATCTCGGGCCTGTTACGCAGAAGCGGCATAACCGCGGCCTTTATCGGCGCAAGGTCTTTGCTTAATCGTAAAACAGTGCGCTTGTCCTTCTTTTCGCCCTTTGGAATTATTTCCACATCATAAGCGTCCAGCAAGAACGCCAGGGTTGCTCTGTCTGCCCCGGCTGACGGCTCGATAACGAACGGAGTTACATGCTCGCCGCTGGCTTCGTCGAAGAAAGTCAGGTCTTTGCCAGATCCTTCAGAGTGCTTCGAAAGGTCGTAATTTGTGCGGTTGGCGATTCCTTCGAGTTCACCCCAGCCGAACGGGAATTTATACTCGATATCGGTCGTGCCCTTAGAGTAGAACGCAAGCTCAGCCGGATCATGCGCTCGCAGCCGCATGTTTTCTTCTTTCATGCCCAGCCTTGTATACCAGTTTTTGCGCTCGTTGATCCAATATTCGAACCACTCGTCATCGGTGCCGGGCATACAGAAAAACTCCAGCTCCATCTGCTCGAACTCGCGTGTGCGGAAGGTGAAGTTGCCCGGGGTTATCTCGTTTCTGAATGATTTGCCCACCTGGCCTATTCCGAACGGCAGCTTCTTGCGTGTCGCCTGCTGAACGTTGGTGAAGTTAACGAATATTCCTTGGGCGGTCTCAGGACGCATATAGACTACTGCGGCGCTGTCTTCCAGCGGTCCCATGTGAGTCTTAAACATGCAGTTGAACTGCCGCGCTTCGGTAAGCTCGCCGCCGCATGCCGGACATTTCTTGACATCTTCGAGGTCATCTGCGCGGAAGCGCTGCTTGCACTGCTTGCAGTCGACCAGCGGATCGGTGAAGTTTTGCACATGGCCGGATGTCTCCCAGACTTTTGGGTGCATAAGAATAGCGGAGTCAAGGCCGACCACATTGTCGCGGGTAGAGATCATATACCGCCACCAGGCTTCCTTGACATTGCGCTTAAGCTCAACACCAAGCGGGCCGTAGTCCCATGTGCTGCCCAGCCCGCCGTATATCTCAGATGATTGAAAAATAAACCCGCGCGCCTTGCACAGGTTTACGATGGTCTCCATTTCTACGTTTGCCAATTGACCGGTTCTCCTGTTTTTTACTGACATTGTAATTCTAAAGGTTCAAGCGGTAATGGTCAAGCGAGCCTGGCAGTGTATCAGTCAGATTGAACCGGTCCAGGATTGCGGTCTTGCTTTCTTGAACTTCTCGGTTGTGTTTAGGGGGTAGAACTATACCGCGCATGGCTCCTGTCTAGCAGAGAGAACGAATATACAAGACAGGAGCACCTAATTAATTCTTGTGTGGATGCATTTCACCGGCAATCATGTGCCCGGCTATTCGTAGAGTGGCGTAGCCGTCAGTATTATAGGCTTGTGCTCGCACACCGTTCACTCTCATCGCCCGCGCGTTGGTCCTGATCTTTACCATGCCGGAGGCCTCGCCGTGATATTTCATCTGTGGACCTCTCTCTTCAAATACCAGTTCGAGGCAGCCAACCTGTGAAGAACACTCCAGTATGGATTTACCGTTCCATTTCAGCCACGAGCCTTCGGAGATCACCATAGACCTGATCTCACCATCACATGTCCTGACGGCTGCAAAACTTGCATCAGTTTCCAGTTCTAATCCATTTTGAGTGGCATTTTTTTCGACGTCGTCACATCCCCTTATATACAGATACTCAACGCTTTCTTTCTTTGTCAGCGTGATCAGGTTCCGGTCTCTTTTCATAAATATTTCATCTGCTTCAGACATCGGCGCCAGCACTGCCAAAAAAGACGCTTCTTTTCCCTGCTGGCGGCAGCGCAGTATCGGCACACTGTTTTGTGCGGTGTCGGTGGCGCAGTTACCGAGAGCAATCTCACCTTTACTTCCGAAGTGCCATATTCCGGCGGCAAGAACGCCATTTGAAAGCTGCCAATCGACCCTGCATTCGCCGGATGTCTTGTATGCTTTCTTCCATTCTATCATCGGAGTATTTGATTTTGGGACCTCGATAGATTCCGCGCAGCCATGCAGGCGTGCAATACCCTGACAGCGCATCAGCCAATCGTAGTTGTGCTCATCATCACCCGTCAGGTTGTCTTGGATGATGCAAATGCGGTCCAGAATTATTATCTTCCGCTTATGACTTACGCCTGGGTAGCAATTGCTCGCGATACACTCGACCCCTTGAATAAATGTGCCGTAACACTGAGCGGTTAGTCCGCTTTTACCTGCAAGAGATTGTGATTTCTCATCAACCATCACCGTATTATGCGCGGCTGTGCTTTGCGACCACTCGGAAATCGCGCTGCTGCAGAGCGGAGATGTGCCGTAATCCGCAATCACTACATCATCACCGGCAGAAAGTGTGAAACCGAGTCTGCTGAGATGATGGTTGTTGTGAGCGTAATAATCTACGGTTGCCATCAAGTCATCGCCGCTTCTTAATGTACATATTCCCAGCGATGGATAGTCTTCGCTTTTGAACAGCGGAGCTGCCGAACGGCCCGGCAAGTCACGTCCGAACAAAAACGCATAAAAACCCGACCTGCTGAAGCGCTCGGGATGCTGGAGATGGTAGTTGTTTGCCGGATCCTGACCAAATTTATAGCCTTTTTTCAGAACCCACGAGAGTTCCGGGTCTCCCCATCGCCTGTAAGCCACTTCATAGAGGTCAAGCGGAAGAAATGAGTCGAATTGTTCATTGCCTATTGCCGGGAAGCGGAAAGAAGGATACATAAGGTTCAGCGGAGCCAGGAACATTGCTTTGAGTGATCGAGTCTGCGAACCCATGGAAAAAATGTCGATTCCCCCATGGTAACAAGCCTCGGCAAAATATAACAGTGCGGATGTCGCGCTAAAATGAGCATTTAGATGTTCCGGTAAAAGCCCGCCGTCACCTATTTGTGTAGATATCCATTTTCTATAGGAGTCAATAGAGGCAGCCACCAATTGAGCATCTTTAGTGCAAAGCCCGATCACGCCGACTGCGGATAAGTGCCAAGCTCCCGGCACACCCGCATCTTCGAGGTCTCGAAATCGGTTTGCAAGCGGCCTGAAAAGCTGTGTTTCGATTGCTGCTCTTTCGTTCTCATTGAGGCTTCTTGAGTAGTAAATCAGATCATATGCTTGGGTCATCGCTATAGCCCAAGCGGCTTCTGCGCTGGAATCCCGTACATTTTCGCGGCAATTGCCGAGCCTCCGATAATACTCGCTGTACATAAGCAGTATTTGGGCGGCTTTGTCGGAGTAGGTTTTGTCCTTCTCGATGCTGTAGACAATAGCCAGCGAGAGTGCGGCTCCTGCCAGGCGGGCGTGTTGCGTATGTCGAGTCGGGTCATTAGAGACTTCACCAGTCCCGCTATCGCATACGGACTTGCCCATTTCTGTTTCGGGCTCTGGGATCTGAACTTCTTTCTCCAGCCATTGATTTGCTGTCGACAGCAGGCCCGCGCCTACATAAATGCCATGGCGAAGGTCCGCGGGCTGCAGATAGAGGATCCTTTTCCAACCATCCTTGGTCAATCCGCGCCGCAGCACGCTCAGTTCACGTTCGTTTATCAGCACGAACGGTCTCGGAGACATATTAATTACTCGCGACAGTTGCCCGATGTTAATACTGCCTTCCGAAACGCGCGCAGAGGGCTTGGCTTTGCCCGCAGCGCTTAGCTTCCATTCTACCATTGTGCTCTGCTCCAGTTATCCAGTTCTAAGAACTCCGTTCCATGATGCGCGCAATCCACGCGGCACCAGGGGCCGGATGGCTTACCAGGCAGGCCTTGGCCAGCATTGCACAGCAGTTTAGATTAAGATGCCAATGCAAACATCTATCATCCAGGTATTTCACATACCGTGCTGCCTGCCAGCTACAACTGAGCAGTACTTCCCCACAATCAATACAAACTCCTGCACGAAATTAACGATTAACTATCGAAATCACCGAGAAACATCTGACTAAACATTGGATTTCGTTTGATTGCTTCTTAGGCTCTTGTTTATTCACACACACCAGCGGGTAGCTCTTATGAAGATGTGCCAATAGGGAAGAACAAAAAATCTAACAATTGTACAGCCGATGGAGGGTCGAAATGTCGGGAAACAAGCTCGAAAACATACGCGTAGCCGCAATTATGACTGACGGCTTCGAACAAATTGAGTTCACAAGCCCGCGAGATGCTCTGCAGGCCGAGGGCGCCGTGGTGCATATTCTTTCACCGGCCGAGCGGCTTGTTCAGGGCATGCATCATACACATATGGGTGATAAATTCGAAGTGGATGTGCCTATAGATCAGGCAAACACAGAGGACTACGATGCCGCACTTATACCAGGAGGGGCAGTTAACGCTGACAAGCTTCGAGAAAACAAATCAGCGCAGGATTTTCTTCGCTATATGAATGAGCAGAACAAGCCCATAGCAGTTATCTGTCATGGGCCATGGCTGCTCATATCGGCTGGGCTTGTTCGAGGGCGAAAGATGACATCGTATCACACCATCAAAGACGACCTGGTTAACGCAGGGGCGATATGGGTCGACGAGCCTGCAGTGGAGGACGACAATTTCCTCTCAAGCCGCAGCCCGGGTGATTTGCCTGAGTTTAATAAGCATCTGGTCAATAAACTGGCACAGCTTGAGCATGCACACGCGCACCTGGCAGCCGAGTATGACTTGCCGGACTATTGAGACGCTTTGATAACCTCGGCTTCGCGCGCATCCGACCACACAGGAAATGCCAGCGCCGGGCCGGAGACGGTGTAACTATGGTCTTCTCCGTCAATTTTATAAGCAAACACAATCTTGTATTCTGACAGTTTTAGACCGGATGGAACCGGCACGAAGCCTTTATCATTGTACAGTCGGTTGGTTGCAGGAGATTTCACAACACGCATTGTCATGGTTGATAAGATCTGCGGATCGGATACTGCCCGCCCGGTAAATTCTTGCGCTTTCTGCTTGCTCTTTTCGATAGAATCGGCTGCAGACTCTCCGATCAGAGAAAGCGGCATCTCGCTGTCGGGATGTGCCTGCATTTTTTGAGCCTTGAAAATACTCAAAACATATTGCGGGTCAAATTTGGCCAGATGAAGGCCGCCGTCGGACCTAGCAAGCGCTTTGCCGTCCGCGTCGAGGGAGCCGTACAGGTTCCACGCAAAAGACGATATCCAATCAGGCGACCCGATGTTTATGCCAGAACCTATAGCCGTCAGGTCGTTCGAGTACCGTATCCATTCGTTATATGAGTTCTCCCGCAGACTCATTAATGGGACTACATCATCCAGTTCCAGACCCGAGCTGTTTAGCTTCGATTTCAGTTTGTCCAGAAAGTCGGCAGATATCAATTGTCTGTGGTGATCCCGCCATCCGAGCGCAGATCCGGTGTCGGCCCAACCGACCAGCAGATCATCTTTCTCATTGAAAAACCACGCATAGTCAGTGTCCATCAAATACTTTTGTGGTCTAAGGTTGGTAAGTGTGCTGGCCACATCTGTCTGCTTGACAAACAGCCTATCCATATTTTGGCACCCATAATTGATAAGGGTAAACCCCCGGCTTTGCCGGGGAGACTCCCATAGTTTGACATATGCTGGAGTCGTCCATCATGCTCAGTTTCAGGAACCGCTCAAAGTTTCTGAAAGGAGCAATAAATGGACG
>JBDKUO010000055.1 GCA_039679645.1 Armatimonadota bacterium | reverse complement strand
CGCTGGAAGAGGCACGGAATCGAGACAATCGCACATTTGCGCTCTGCAGTGCTTAATAAAAGAACTGGCAATATATTAGAGGCTGCCAAAATTGCAGCGTGATTCCGTAAATCTGACATGCACCCATACCTGTCCGGGTCCTTGTGATGAACTCGGCGGTGGTGCTATACTGGCGGTACTATGAAGATTCTGCTGGTAGAAGATGAGGCATCGATAAGAGAGGTTGTCAAACGAGGTCTGGAAGAGGACGGCATGTATCATGTCGATACCGCCGAAGACGGCACAACCGGTCTGGATATGGCATGGGACGAAGACTATGCTCTTATCATTCTGGACCTTATGCTGCCGGGAATTGACGGCTGGAGCATATGCGAACGGCTCAGGAACAAACGTATCAGCACACCAATTCTTATGCTTACCGCGCGAGACGCGGTTCGTGATCGTGTGCATGGACTGGAGATTGGCGCAGATGACTATCTGCCCAAGCCGTTTGATTTTGAGGAGCTGTTGGCGCGTGTTCGTGCGCTCATCAGGCGCGACAAGCTTTCCAAGGGCAGAGTCATTCGTATCGCTCATCTTGAGATGGATACAACAGCGCATAGAGTGCTCTGCGACGGTAAGGAAGTTTCTCTCACGTCACGAGAATTCTCATTGCTGGAGGCGCTTGCGTCCAACGAGGGCAGGGTGCTCAGCAGGGAGGCTATCCAGTATCGTATATGGAATAATGAGGACAGCATGTCCAACACTGTGGATGTCTATATACGCATGCTGCGCAGGAAGATAGATGCGGACCGACCCGTCAAACTCATTCATACGGTCCACGGTTTGGGCTATATGCTTAAGAGTCCGGATGTGGAGCAGTCATGAAGTTCAACTCCGTCAGATTTCAACTTACATTGTGGAATATAGGGGTGCTGGCGCTGGTCTTATTTGGATTCCTTGCCGTAATGCACTTTTCGGTGCGCTCTTATCTGCTCTCTGAGACTGACCACCGGCTCTCCGGTATGGCGCATCGGCATCTTGAGATGATGTCAAAAAAAGTGCCGAATAATCTTCCTCCTCCGCCAAAAGATGACGCCGCCTCCGAAAAGAAGCACTTTCGGCCAATGGTTCATCAGTTCGATCTCAAGGGCAGACAGGTGATCCCTTACTGGGATATGCAGGAGACAAAAGAGCCGCCGTGGGACAAAAAAGCATTTGAAAAAGCGGTGGCTGGTGAACGGATCTTTACAACAATCGCGACGGACGATACGATATTGCGGGTCCTCTCTCTTCCTGTCAAAAAGAGAGGGACCGTCACGGGAGTTGTTCAGGTTGCCGCGTCTTTTGCCGAGGTCCAGGTCATGCTCGAGAGCTTGACAATGACCCTGACGATCCTTGTGCCGGTCGCACTGCTGGTCGCAGGTATCGGGGGACTGTTCCTGACAAGCCGCGCGCTAAAACCGATCAGGCAGATGGGTGAGAAGGCCGGAGCGATAAGTGACAGTGACCTTTCTCAGCGCCTGCCGGTAATCGGCGCGGATGAGTTCGCCCATCTTGCGGCTACAATAAACGGCATGCTCGCAAGGCTCGATAAAGCTTTCAAACAGCTCAAAGACGCTTTTGATCGAGAGAGGCGCTTCACCTCAGATGCCTCTCACGAACTCCGCACTCCCCTGACAGCCATAAAGGCGAACACTTCACTGGCGCTGCTTGCCGAGAGGACGCCGGAACAGTATCGTGAGGCAATAGCCAATATAGATGCGTCGGCGGACGCTATGAGCCGTCTTGTCCAGGATCTGCTGCTGTTGGCGCGTTCGGACGCCGGGCAGTTGGCTCGGGACTTCCAGGGCGTGGACCCTCATGACCTGTTCGATAATGCTCTGGCCATTGTCCGCCGAAGCAAAAGTGATGCGAAAGTGACTGTAGATGTTGCGGATTCGATCGGTCTCATACATGGGGATATGGAACACCTCAATCGTCTTGTAATCAATCTGCTTGAAAATGCCCTGCGACACACGGCTTCGGATGGCGAGATAACCCTGCACGCACATAGGCGGGAAACAATGGTGGAACTGACTGTGACGGACACCGGGTGCGGGATTGCCCCCGAGCATCTGCCGCATTTGGGTGAGAGGTTTTATCGTGTAGATGCGGCTCGCGCGAAAAAAAGCGGCGGCGCGGGTCTGGGTCTGGCAATCTGCCGCAGTATTGTGGAGGCTCACAGCGGTTCGATTAGTATCGAAAGCTCACCGGGCAGTGGGACCTGTGTTACAGTCACTCTTCCATCGGTAAGAAATATATAGAAAAAACTTCAGCTTTTTTTTGTTTACTTGTTTAAGCTCTTGCGGGCGAGGGTATAAATATCTCGACTCGCCCAAGTCATCCTGCCGGGGGCCTCAGTGCTTAAGTGCTGAGGCCCCCGGAAATGTACGGCTTAAAGCTCCAATCTGCCGAAACGTCCTTCGGTCGGGTTCAGTTCTTCCCGGATGTTTGCGTACGCTTTGTTTACTGAGTCGAGAATGTCTGCTGCTTTTTTCTCTTCCTCTGAGCCTGACGGGAATCTCTTAGGGTCTGCGCGTGACGCCAGTTTCCTCCAGGCGGCTTCCACTTCATCGAGTGTTGAACCCGATTTAAGGCCTAAGGTCTTGTAATCTGTAGTCAGGTGCGCTTGCTGCGGAGGTATTGTTGCATGTCTGGCGGTTGTATCAGGGTCGATTGCGCTGCCGGTTTGAAGGGGCGCCTTTGCCTGGCGAAGCTCTTCCTCGGCTGCGATCCGATTGACACGGTCTTCCGCAGTAGAGATATATCCGCGCAGTATAAGCGATATTCGTCGAAATATACCCAATTCAACCCGCTCACATAATAGGAAACAATCAATAAAAAATACTAAAATTAAATCAAAAACTGAATGGTATGTTCGAGGTTATCTACGGCGCTGCTGAGCCCTACAAGCTCGACTTTCAGGTCTTCGTTAGCCGAGACCCATTCTTTGATGTCGGTGGACTTAATGCGCACTAGCCTTGCTCTGAGTCCCGCAAATGAGCACTCGATACTCTCCAGTTGACCCATAATCCGCACTCCGGCCTGTTCTATTGCGCGATAGTCGTCCAGTTCCTGTCGTTTTGCCGCAAGCGAAATTTCAATCTCGGAACGCCTTGCGGGGTCGGCTTCTGTATCGAGCTTGCTCTCCAGACTGTGAATTCGAGCCTCTATGCTGTCGGAGTCCGTTTTGTTGAGGAAACGCTGAAGCTCTCGCTTCTGTTGGGCCAGCGCAAGCGCCCGGTCCACGATATTCTCCGTCTGAACGAGTGTATCCGCAAGCCCGACGGCAGTCTCATCGATAGGTGAGTCGGCTATGTCATCTGCGATTTCATTCTGGAGCTTGACTATTGTCTTCATACGAACGCGGCTCTCAATGTCAAGCTCTTCGATCTTAAATATGCGGCTTTCGGCCTCGTGCGCGTGCCGCCTGCCGGTGTCTTCTCGGATCGCGGCTCTGATGAAGTCGCTGTCCTGGAGCTTTGAGAGAATAAAAAAGAATACACCCGCTATTGAACAACCGAATATAAACAAGCCGAGCACATCGTGCAGTGTGAGCGCAAAGAGCGCGCCCACACCCAGCAAGATGACCGAAAACGGCATCTTCAGCGCACGCTTTATTACCAGAGAAAGGTTGTGCCGCTGCGAAAAAGACATTTACTCCTGCTTTTGCCCCGGCTGCTCTTCTTGTGATTGTATTTGCTCCGGTGTTTCGGTCGGAGCCTCACCCAGCTTCGCTTCAAGCTCGGCGAGTTGACGCTCGACGTCGCTTTCGCTGCTCTGGCCGGCTTGAACGGTCTGCTGAGTCTCGACTTCGGCTGTCGGAGTCGCCATCTTTTGTTCGAGTTCCTCCAGGGCCTTTTCAGCCTGGGCATCAACGGCGTCATCCTGCAGACCGGCTATCTTCGCCTGAATGCTGGCCTGCGATAGTTCGGCACGCGCTGCGGCCTCGGACTGCGCGGTGCGTATCTTCTCGCCTGCGCGCTCCCATGCGGAGGATTCGGCCTCGAATGTCAGGCCGTTGAGGGCCTTGTCGATCTCGATCTGGATCTGAGCCTGTTTCCATTGAGCCTTCTTGGCAAGCGCCTCGGCTGTGCGCTGGCGGACTGTCTCTTCCTGCCTGCGGATCGCGATTTTGATGGCCTCGGACGCCTCGACTGCCTGATCATAGCTGGTGCGTGTGGTGACGATTGTCTCCTCGAACGTCATCTTCTCTCGAAGAACTCGCCGCGCAAGGTCGCGGTCGCCGCGTTTGACGGCCATTTCGGCCTGCGCCTCAAGCTGCGCGACGCGCTTTTCCTGCTCGTCCATAAGCGACTTGAGGTTGTTTTTCTGAGTGATTGCGGTGACGGCCCGCTGGCGGTTGGCGGCGAGATTTTCCCGCATCTCCCGCGCAGCTTCTTGAAGCAGAACCTCCGGATTTTCCAGCTCGTCCAATTTTCCCAGGAATAAGGCCTTGAGGTAGCGCCACAGTCTTCCGAACATAAGCATCCTCCCTGCGCCTCGACGCGCGTGTGTATAGAATCATTCCCACTAATTCAATGATTCGATATCAAACACAATATCCCTGCATGCTATAATACGATTAGCTTATTGGTTGGTATTATAGTAAAAGTCACGGCCAAAAAAACACAATGTCGGCCTTAGCGGCCTGAAATCTCAGTGTACGAAGGGACACTCATTGGTTATGAATGTGATTGTCCGGGAGAGAATCATGACATATAGACGTTTTGCAATTGGTCTGATGATCACTTTATGCTTATTGTTGATCAGTGTTCCGGGTTGGGCATGGTTATTTGATGGTGGGTCATATGTGGGAAGCGGTCCATCTCTGAACAACGGCTCTACGCTGTTTTGGGCTGCCGCGCCATTTGTGCTCAATTCAGACTCGTATGCTGGCGAGTTCGGCACGGCTCTCTCGCGGAGTTCGCTAAACACGAGCTTTACCGTATATTTGACGCCATCACTTGTAAATATTGCAGGTTCGGCGCTCGCGCAGTGGACTATCTCGCCGACTGGCCCGATTATGCAATACTATTATGTGCAGCCCGATAGTCCGATATTGTTGACAGGCGGCAAACCGTATTTTCTGGTCGTGATGCCGAGCAATGCCGATAGTTTTGGCGGAATATCTTATTCGAGCTATGGATATTATGGGTTTTTGTCGGGTGATCAGGGCGCGACATGGTATAAGCAGGCGATGCCTTTTGCAGTGCGAGTGGATGGGACTGTCGTCCCCGAGCCGGGAGGGTTGAGCATATTAGCGATTGGCATGGGCATGCTGTTAGCGCCTCTCCGCCGACTTGCCAATCGATAGTGACTCACAACCCACATCTCACAACCCATAACCCATAACCCATAACCCATAACTCTCTTTTAATAGACATCTCCAACGCTTGTATCGAGCACCTGGCCGAATGCTCCCGCGCCGAAGTTCTGCGTTAGCGGGAACGCTTTGATGCGCAGGTTGAGCCTGATGCCCTTATCCTCATAGAAACCGGTCTGGTTTACGAATGCAAGCGAAAGCTCCCAGCAGTGAAGATCGCGTGTGATCATGATGTTCTGGTAGTCGAAGTCCCCGCTGATGCCATTGTAGCCGGCGGTGGCCTGAATGCGTGTCTTGGGGCCGATTTTGGTGTCCAGCAGACCCTTTATGCTGGATAATTTGTGGATACCTATTGATGTGTCGTAGCGCGTGCCGAGATCGAAACGAAAACAGTCGTCGAGTGATCTGTATCTTACCTGATTGATAACTGCTCTCCATCTCCATGTGTTGAAGTTCATGCCGGTGGCTGTGTAGAAGAGCAGGTGCGGTGATGTCTGTATTGCCCATCTGAGCGTTGCGTCCTGCCAGGGCAATTTTGGCTGCTCGAAATTGTAGCCTGTGAGCAGGCTGAACTTGTTTGTGTCACCTTCTTTGAGGGTCAATGCTGCGTTAATGATGTTATAGCTGCTGATATAATCATAGCGAAACGGCGAGTATCCGCGCGGGTTCTGGTAGCGATAGGTAAGCGAGAAATCGGAATCTTGCGCCAGTTGTTTCTTGAGCTGTGTGCTGGCGTTGAGCCCGTATTGCGCCGTATTATCGCTGTAAACGTATTGTTTGAGCCCTGCGCCCGCAAGCAGGTTCCATGTGCTGCTCAAGGGATGCGGCTTTGCTGGCGTGTCCATTTGCAGAAAGGTGCGAAAAAGGCTTGTGTTTCCTACTTCGGCAAATTCTCCGAATGCAAGCTTCATCTGCGCCGGGATTCCGAATGGAAGCAGATTGCCGAAACGTGTGGAGTCTGTTGTAAGTGAAAGCTCAGGCAGTTTTTCGATGCCTC
Organism: Armatimonadota bacterium; assembly: GCA_039679645.1. NCBI lineage: Bacteria > Bacillati > Armatimonadota > Armatimonadota bacterium. Next base: position 43,200 of record JBDKUO010000055.1, on the reverse strand, counting down.
CGAATGAACTGCTGCTGACAAACGCTTCATCACTGAGGTCGGTCTGTTTGATGGCCGTCAGACCCCAATCGATTTTTTTCTCTTTCTTAGTAAACGCGAGGTTTGAAGTAAGCCGCGCTGTGTTTGAATAGCCGGAATACGCGACATAGTTGAAGAGGCTGTCAACCATAAAGCTGTCTGACAGTTTCTGAGAGTATGTCAGGTTGCCTGTGGTGCTGGATGTTTTTGTATACGTATTATTGCTCTGATATCCTACGACAAGAGAGCTTTTTGATAAGGATGTGTCGCGCAGGAATGTGGCTCTGCCGGTCAGCGTCTGGCTGTGCGGCGCGTATTGATACTCATTAGTTCTGAAGTCTGTGGTTAAGTTGAGCTTGTAGTCCCCGAGGCATTGATTGTGGTTTACTCTGCCGGTATATGTCCGGCGGCCGATATTTTGGTCATTGAGAGTGTAAAACTGCACATCGCCGTTGGTGGAGCCGGACTGATAGTTGTTGCTGAGCCCTGTGCCGGTGCCTTTCTTGGACATCAGGTCTACCAGCAAGAGTGTAGCTTCCTTTTCGCTGCCCGACAGCGGATATGAAAACTTGGCGTAATAACCTTCTTCAGCGGTTTGTCCGAACTTGGGCACAAGTTGCGGGTCTCGCATGATCCGGTTCATTGGGATCACCAGCTTAGGAAATGTGATGATCTTTTTGTTGTGTACAAACAGGGTCACTTTTCGCAGGACGAGTCTTTGGCTCGGGTAGATATCGACAGACCTGGCGACAAGCTCATAGTGCGGATCGGCCAGGTCGCATGTCGTGACTTCGCCTTTGTAAACAGCCATTGATTTGCGTCTGAGTCCCTCTATGGTCGGCGCATTGCTAAAGACAGGCGCGCAAGTGTAACCTCTTGTAAAATCGGGTGTTACGGTGGTGATGGCGTCTTGCATGCTCCATTTGCCTGTTTTGAGGTTTATGGTGATCTGCTTGCCCAGCACCTGCTGTTTGTCTATCTGAAAGACGACATTTCCGGTGAATATTGCAATGTTCGTCTTGTGGTCTACTGTGCCTGCGTCGGCTGTCACCAGCACATTCCGATAGCTTGCGCTCACATGCCCGCTTGCGACGGTGAAAACAGGGCTGCCGTCATCCAATACAGTGTTTACCTGATCACCTTTAATATTGATATAGTTGGCCGGGCCGGTGGAAAGTGGGGGTTCAGGCATAGGGATATATCCGGACGGCGCTTCGGACGGCGCGACGGGTATGGGGGCAACCTGATTTGGCGGCGTGACGGGTTTGGGCAGGGTTATGTCTGTTGATGTGGTTGTCGAGTAGACGCCGTCAGCCTGCGAATACGCGCAGACCGGCAGAAGCGCCCACACCAAAACTGCCCACCATCCCAATAATTTCATATCATCAATAAAAGTAGAGAAGCATTTAGTTATAGTTCAAAAAATAGGGGATTAAAATCCCCAATACTTGGGTCCGGGATTTAAATTCCCGGACCATCTGGACCTGTTGCTGCTGTCTCCAAATAATCAATCTGAAATACTAAATATCCAACCCCATAATCTCACACCAAATAATCAATATAAAATACTAAATCAAAAATCATTCGGTTTTCCACATGAGGTATATGCCGAGTATTGTAAAGATGATTACTTCGCTCCAACCCGCCAGGCCGGGCGGCAGGCCGCCTGTTTTGCCGAGCACGCGGCTAAACAGGATCACGTTCCAATAAAAGAAGAGCACAACGATCCCGATAAGCACTCCCATAAAGCCTCCGCCTCGCCCGAAACGAAGACTAAGCGGAGCCACACACAGCAGCAGCACGAGCGAGCTCAGAGGAATAGCGAGTTTGTAACCGTATTCAAGCTGATAGCTGTCGGATTTTTGGCCGCTTTGCTTGAGCTTGTTCATCTCACCTCTAAGCTCATTAATAGACATTGCCTCAGGGATGTTTTGTTCCTGAATGAAATAGTCTGTCACAGCGCGCCTCAGATCGAGCTTCATCCTCTTAAAATGACCGATAAGCTCCGGGTCGCCGTTATTTGCAACGCGATATATCGTGCCGTCTTTCAGGTACCAGACATGGTTTTCTTCAATCGCGGATTTCGCAGTGGTCAGGGTGGGGAATCCGTTTCCGACCGGAGGCTCGTATGCCATCAGATCGAACAGTGTGGTCTTGCCGTTTATTCGCTCGACCCTGTTCACGTAAAAATAATATTGGTCTGCCTGAAAGAAGATATTGGCCTGGATCGGTATTGGACCCGGGGCAAGATAGATGCGCTTAAGCACTTTTACGCCCTCGCGTTGGGTCCAGACGGTCACCCTTTCCTGAAAGACAAACGCGACTATGCTGGTCAGCGCTCCGACTATAAAAACAGGCAGGAATATTCGCCGCACGCTGACACCTGCCATTCGCATCATGGTGATCTCACTGTCGCGCGCCAACCTGCTCACAGCCAGCGTGCATCCGAACAGCGCACCAGCGGGAAGCGCGAGCATGACCCAGTAAGGCGTCTGCAGGAGTATATAGTAGAGCAGGTCCGGCCACTGGCTGATTCTGCTTACTATTAGATCAATGCTGTTATAGATGATGTTGCCGACAAGGAGAATGAGGACGACCGCGAACCCGGCAACAAACGGAACCATCATTTCTCTTGCGACGTATTTATCTATAGTTTTCATACTTGTGCTCAATTCGATTATAACATACTTCGAAGACCGTGTATCATCTGATCGTGGATCGTTAGAACATCTGCACGATTAAACGATCAAACGATTTGGCGTTGCATCAGGCGCGAGCATAAAGTATAATTGAGGCAATATGATACATCTACAAGGTGTCTCGGTCGAATATCCGAACGGTGTCCGAGCGCTAAAAGAAATCGATTTATCAATTAATAAGGGTGAGTTCGTCTTCGTTGTTGGTTCCACCGGCAGTGGAAAGTCGACATTTCTTCGGCTGCTCTATCGTGAAATACTGCCAAGTTATGGAAGCGTGATTGTCGATGGCGAGGATGTCACTCTTCTGAACTCATCGCAAGTTCCTTTTCTGCGTCGTAAACTGGGAATCGTGTTCCAGGACTTCAAGCTGCTTCCTCAAAAAAATCTTTGGGAGAATCTTGCCTTTGCGCTGCGTGTGATCGGCATAAATCCCAGGGACATACGACGCAGGATCGGCGATGTGCTCGACCTTGTCGGTCTTACTCACCGGTGCGATTCTTTTCCGAACCAGATGTCTGGCGGTGAGCAGCAGAGGGCGGCGATCGCCCGCGCTCTTATCAATCACCCGACTATCCTCATTGCCGACGAGCCTACCGGAAACCTCGATCCCGCGACTTCGTGGGAGATTATGCAACTGCTTGAACAGATCAACATTCGTGGAACGACAATCCTAGTAGCAACTCATGACAGTCAAATAGTGGACAAGATGAAAAAGAGAGTCATTCAACTCGAATCAGGTACGCTCGTCCGCGATGTCAATAAAGGTATGTATCAATACTGTGAACCTTAGAAACATAGAATTTGTAATTCAGGAAGCATTTACCGGCATATGGCGAAACGGCCTTATGGCTTTCGCGTCGATATCTACAATCGCCCTCTCGCTCGGTGTGCTGGGAGCATTCGTGCTGGCTGCGTTGGGCGCGAACAATTTCGCCGCTGCGCAGATCGGCAGGTTCCAGATAGCCGTGTTTATGCATGGTGATGCCGACCGTGATCTCACCAATGAGACCGCCGCGCGCATTCGCAAGATGAACGGTGTCGGCAGCGTGTTGGTTCGTGATCGCGACAAAGAATGGCGCGATTTTAAGAGCCTGCATCCCGATATCAACTCGGCAGGCTTGCCGACCAACGTTTTGCCTTATGCGATGGATGTGAAGGTCACCGATCCTGACCGGCTTCCGGTGATTGCGTCACGAATACGCTCTATGGGCGGGATCGACACCGTTCGTGAGGGACGTGAGACCTTTCAGCGGGTAATGGCGGGCGCTCAGGTTGTCAAGGCAATAAGCTTTGCAGGCGTCATTATGCTTTTGATCACAACGGCATTTATAATCAGTAACGCTATCAGGCTTACTCTTTATGCACGCCGCCGCGAGATACGGATAATGCAGCTTGTCGGCGCTACAAACGAGTTCATAAGGCTGCCTTTAGTTATCGAAGGCATCGTCTTTGGAATCGCCGGAGCGCTTGTGGCATGGTGCCTGCTCAGGATCGGCTCGACATATATGGCATATGCCGCCGAGAAGGTGACTCCGCTGCTCGGTAAGGTATCCAGCGGACTTGGACCCGGGGCTCAGGTATTGTCCCTGGTGATGCTCGGCGCTGTGATAGGCGCTGCGGGAAGCTTCGTATCCATCAGGCGGTTTTTGAGAGACTGACTGGAAGTCAAAAAGTCAAAAAGTTAGAAAGTCAAAAAGTTAGACAGTTTACCTGTCGTGACCGGTCATTCCGAACGAACGTGAGGAATCTGCTTTTCTTTTTGGGCTGAATATCCGAACGAGAGTGTTCTTAGTTTGGGCAGATTTGAAATCTGCGCCGAAAAGGGCAAAATGGCATCTCTGATGCCACCACATAGTGCTTAGCGGGATTACAGATCGCAGACGATCAGTTCACATAAAGGTAGTCATGCCGAACAAGCTCGCAAAAAAAACAAGGTTTGCAATATTATCGTTGATCTTTTTACTGGCGCTTGGTCTGTGCATGCCGACGTTCGGCGCCAAGAAGAAAACGTCTGTTCTGAAATCGAACCTGCGCAATGTGCAGAGCAAAATCCGTTATTACAGAAAAGAGATCAAAAAGAAAGAACACCAGAAGCGGTTTGTGATGAGTCAGCTTTACTCCACCCAGCGAGATTTAGAAAGCACACAAACAAGCCTGACAAACAACAAGATAAAACTGATGGATGCGCAGACCGACCTCGATGAGACCGAGGCAAGGCTAAAGAGGACTCAGAAACAGCTCGACAGACGCGAGATGCTGCTCCAGAGCAGGGTAGTCGATATCTATGAAGGCGAGGGCCTGGACTATGTCAATGTCGTGCTCGGCGCGGCGAATATGTGGTCATTCCTGACTCGGACATACTACCTCCAGCGAATACTCGATTCCGACGCGACACTCATCAGGCAGATAAAAGCGGACAAGGCGACAATTGAAAAGGATAAGTCTCGCCAGGCGCGCAGAGTCAGGCAGATCGGTTCACTTCAGAATAGGCTTGAGTTGCAGCGCAACAAGATAGGCGCACTCGCCGACAGCCAGCAGCAGATGGTTGATGACCTCGAACATAACACTGATCTATTGAGAAAAGCTGAGGATGAGCTCGAAGCAAAATCCCAGGAAATTGAAGACCAGATCAGGCAGTATCAAATGACTCCAAAAGGCCGTGCGCGTTATGCCCGTGCGTTCAAAGGCGGCCTTTCGATGCCATGCGGCGGCCGTATCACATGCCCATTCGGCTATCGCGTTCATCCGATTACGGGAGTCTACAAACTGCATACAGGCGTAGATATTGGTGTTCGTTCAGGCACGGCTGTGCATGCCGCTGCTGCCGGTGAAGTTATTCTTGCCGGATGGATGGGCGCATATGGCAATGCTGTTGTAATAGACCACGGCGGCGGTGTTTCCACGCTTTACGGCCACAATTCAAGACTCCTCGTAAAAAGAGGGCAGCAGGTGTCAAGAGGCCAGGTCATAGCAAGATCAGGCAGCACGGGCTACTCCACAGGTCCTCACGTCCACTTCGAGAAACGTATCAACGGCAAACCAGTCAATCCACTATAGATTTTATATTTTATATTTAATATTTAGTATTTGCCGGAATCGGTCGCCAGATTTCAATATTGATTTCTCTTCCTTGGGGTATATTTATTGTGTGATACGTATGCTAAGGGGGCACGAGATGAAATCAATAGGTTTGCTCTCGTGGGTGCTGGCGTTGACGATCCTGGGGTCTGCGTGTGTATGCGCAGCCGGTCAAAAAGCCGCACTTGTAGATTTGGACCTCAAAAACGTGACCGTGGAACAGGGCATATCAGCCTTGTTTGCGGGAACGGGTTACAAATATATGGTCGAGCCCGGAGTTTCGGGCAAAGTCATAGAACTAAAACTCAAGGGTATAACATTTGAGCAGGCACTGACTCTGTTTACAAATGCGGCAGGGCTGACATACACAATCAGCGACGGTATGTATATTTTCAGTCCTGTGGCGAATCCCGGCCAGGCAACCAGAACGATTATCCAGCAAGGGACCGCCAAATATGCGCAGAAGCCTGTTCCGAGCGCATCAGTTAAGTATCCTCAAGCTCAAGTCTCAGAGCCTGCAAGCCCTCAGACGGCTCCCCAGGCCGCTATGCCGTCACAGCAGGTCATTGTCAATCAGCAGGCTCCTGTTATTTATAGTCAGCCGGGGTATAATCCGGGCTATTCCGGCTATCCGCCAACCTACGGCGCCGGGAATTTCGGCTTCGGGGGATACTGGCCTCTGGTGGCTTTTGGAGGATTTCCTTATGTAACAAGGTTCGGCCTTGGCCCTGTGCCGCCTCCGGGCTGGGTCAGTCCGGATTCACTCAGGTTTCTACGCAATCTGAATGCAATTCTGCCAGGGGTGCATATATACGGCCCAGGATATTGATGTAGCGTTCAAGCAGCTCTCACAATAAATTCGCGAGAGCTGCTTATATTATGGCTGACGGCTGAGTTTGTTGTCTAATGCATAAATAATGACGACAAACTAGCGCCATGCTCTTTACATCGCTGTGTCGGCGTGATACAATACAAATACATAAGGCATTTACCGGCCACTCAGGAGTACGGAAGTTGAAGGTAGTCGAGATTCTCTTCTATGATAGCAATCACGTCAAGCTGGTAGTGGAGATGCCTGACCCCAATTGCTATACCACCAAACATGCGCCTCATATTCCCAGGCTGCTTTTTAAGCTCTTTCCTCATCTGTCGCGCCATCGATGTGACAATGAAAACGGTTATTCTTTCCGTAGAGAGTGTCAATCAACTGAGATCCCGCATTTGTTTGAACATTTGATTATTGAGCTTCAGGGCCAGGTGCTTCGTCACAGCACATTGAAAGGCGAAACCCAGTGGAATTGGCGAGTCGACCCCAAAGGAAGGTTCCACGTGTATGTCGAGTATGAAAACGAGATACTTGTGCTGGGAGCCATCAGGGTCGCCGAGAAAATCATCCAGGCACTGGACCGCCGAGATGTCGATTCGATCAATGTCTCAGAAGAGATCGAAAAGCTAACAGAGCTTGCCAGAGTCGGTGACCAGCTTAAAGAAAATCCTGCTGATGCGCTCATGGAAAGACGGCATCCTACGGCAGCGGGCTGAGCTTGCTATGCCCACAGTTCGTGCTTTGTTTCGTCGTGGCGTATTGGTACAATAACCGCTTTTTCCCGACATGGACGAATGCATGTCCAAACGAGTGGCGTATCGTTGTGTCAATGGCTGCTATGCGCGCGGCGATAAGCGGACTAACATTATTCGTATTTGTTGCAGCTTTTAGCGCTGTCGCGCCTCGCTCGAAGTAGTGTTTTTCGCCTGTTGCGCGTGCATAGCGCATAGCGCACTCAGCAAACTCGGCAGTAAGCTCGATATCGGCTGATATGTTCATATTGCCCTTCGCGCACAGCCCGAATGGAATTGATCCATTTTCGCCCCACACGGATTGAAACAGGCAGAGTTGGTCAAAAATATCGATCCCCTGCATGATATGCTTGCGGTCCTTAGTCGATTTATACATCTCAACGCAGGCCATTGCATTCCAGAGCATCGACCATCCGCTTTGAGGAAGCGAACCTGTGTGCGGGTCTCTAACCGATTTGGTAAGACGGTTTTGTGTGTCGATAAGTGTGTAATCCTGATGCGGATTGTTCTTAGTTACAAGCTTGATTGCTTTCTGTGCCGCCTGAATATATTGACTGTCACCTGTAATCATTCCCATCCGTGCAAGAAACAGCGCAGAGATTGCTGTCTGGGAGCTGTCCAATGGAGCCGGCAATGGATCGGCATATTTGTCGAAGAATGATGGTATTGACCCGTCTCTTTGTATAGCATTGACCAGGAATTGGGCATATTCTCTGCAATAATTGACTATGCGCGGGTCCTGATAGATATCCGTATACCACCTGAGCAGCCAGATGCACTGCCGCGAGCACTCTACACTGTGATAATACGCTCCATCGATTGCGACATTGCAGCCAGACCACACTCTATCGAACTTTGTTGGGAAAAGTCCTGCATACTTGGGCGCTGCAAGCAGAGCATTTATTACCGCATGCGCTCCTTTTTTTAGTGCGGCATCGCCTTTGAAGTAGACTCCATACGCCGCCCATGCATCCGGCTCAAGCAGCGCGAGTCTCAGTTTTTCGGCATCATCTTTATATATGTCTGTCAATGCTGCCGGATCGATACTGGACTTTCCATTTTCCACTTTCAGCTTTCCACTGTAACGCTCCCACAGGACCTTTGATACCTGCTTGTGTATAGATTTCCTCTTACAGTTCGCATCCAGCAGCAGCTCATAGCTATATCTGAGATATGGCGTGTCCAACCGTTTTGCCATGGTCATATCATGTACAAATTTACCGCAGGACTCTTCGTAGCCGCAGAACCCGTACGAGATAAGGGGAGATGAGAGCAGTCCATTAACGTTATCCAGATCAAGAGCGGTCTGCATCTGCCCATTTGTGTTGTGCAGATCGGGTATCAGCGCCGCTGCCATATGCTCGTGCTGAACAATTACTGCAGGAGCATGAAAAGCCCGGTCGCCGATGACATTGTCGTCTCCCGGCCTTAGAACAGGAGCCCATGTATAGTCGATATTGCTGCCGTGAGTGACGGCCCATCTGGCCGGGATAAATGCATATGAACTCATCAAATACTCGACAAGCGGCGCGCTCACGCCGGTCTCGATTTTATCCTCAACCGTGATATGCACGCTGCTTTCATCTTCGCGCAGTTCTATATGGCACTTCAGATTGTGGCCCATAGCAGAGCCTGTGAGGAGTATGACCACACTCTTTACGGTATGTGATACTATTTCAGCCGTTGAGTAGACCATTCTCAGAGAGTCGCGACTGATGGCGAACAGGTGTGGGCGGCTGCCGGATATCATAGGTGATGCACATGTCCGATATTCGCTGGATGGGATCAGGTTCTTGTGCAGTGAGGATAGAATGAGCTGAAACTTGCCGTCTTTGTCGAGGGCGTGAAACTCCTGCGCATAACCGCCATCTTGAAAAACGAGCCGAACCATTACACTTTGATTTGTGATATCTATACGTGAGTTTGCTATAATTACTATCAGTTTACCGTGTGTTGTCTCCATAGAACCAGCCCTGAATAGGATTACTATATTACTTACCACATAATAGCAGGGCTGTCTATGTAATAGGTGATATCAAGTGGTTAAATTGTTGACATATAATAACAAGCGCCCTTATAGTGTGTGATTTTGGTGAGGCAGCACCACGGGTGTTACAAGGCTTCAATGTCAATTGTATATAATCCATTCTTGAGCTGGAATGATTATATAAATAGCTACTCTATCCGGCGCAGGATAGAAAATATGGGGAGAGTTGTATGTGGGGGAGAATTTCAATTTTTTTGCGATTGTGCGCATTCGTCCTGGGGATTGTATTCATAGCCGGTCCCTGCTTTTGCGAAGAAGATCAGTACGATTTTGTTGAGTCGCCGGTACCGCTTGGTTATCCCGATGAGCAGATAATATGCCCGACCAAGGGCACTATTACCTATAATCTTAAGATCAACGGCCAAAGTGTCAAACAAACAAGTGATGGGTCCATTACTGCAAATGTAAACGTGCAAGCCGGCACAGCTTTTACTGGCTCAAAGACGTCAGTCAAAAGAAAAGCCTCGTTCAGCGGTAATGTAGTGTATATTGGAGTATCCAACGGCAAACGCGCTACCATATCTTTACCAATCAGCACAAATGATTCCGTCGATATGCCCATCAGTGAGGGCGATATAGCGGGTATAGTGGGACGTGTAGCCGTCAGTAAAAAGCTGAGTCTTGCTTGCTTTGCGCTGAACGAAGCATATTGGCAAATAACCGATTCCGATGTAACTGAAACAGATACCGGCCCAAGTGGCAGCGTTACATCTGAGACAGGATTCAGTTTATCTGTGCGTATACCATTTCATGCTGAGAGCTCTGGAACTGCTTTCTCTAAGTTCGCCAACAACGCTGAATCGAGTGGAAAGAGCAGTGAATCAGGTTCGCCTCTCATGGTTGAGGGCGGTATTTTCGAAGTAAACTGGCGCGATGGGGGGAGCAAAGGCTCAATGACAATCCCTGTGGTTGCCCTGGCAGGTGGAAACTCACTGATAGTGACCACAAAAAAAGCGATGCAGGCTCAATGGGGTGATGGCTTAACAGAAGAACAAATGCTGATTCCGGGAACCCTTACTGTGAATTGGTCTGTCGGCAATGTGCCTGTGGAGCCGGATATGATAATTTCACCGGTTCAGCCTGAGCTCTATCAGAAGTGGGTCCCCGTGCCGCGTATGAAAGACAATCCGAACCATATTTACGGTATGCCGATGCCTCTGGGCATTAAGGCTGAACTCAAACCAAAAGAAAAAGGTAAGCCTGCGCCAAAGGGCAGGATAGACTTTTATCTGACGGATGTCAGTGAAAACAAAGGACGCTGCTGTAACTATCCCGCAGATGTAAGCAAGAAAACAGACCTCTGTTTTGCCGACGAACAGGCGGACAATATTGTTATCGATCCGCAAGATCCCAAACATGCCTATACTAGTGATCGTGTCTCGCTGGCAGTTGTGATAGTAGAGAGCACGGACTGCGGCGCTTATGGGCGTGTAAAAGCGGTATGCGATGAGCTTAATGAGACTGCGAAGGACGAATCTAACGGGCGCGAATTTCTGTCTGTCCCGCGCGATGAAGACGATAATCATGTTGCAGATGCCTGGCAGGAAGAGCAGGGATTTAGTGGCCACAGCGAGGACTGGGATGAAGAGAAAGTTGCAGGACAGGAGAAAAAGGGCGATGGCCTTTCACTCTACCGGGAGTATCGTGGTTTCGTAGTCCTTGACGGCTCCACTTTAACATACAAGCGCTTGTCTCCCAAAGAGAAAGAGCTCTTTGTTATCGATGAGAGCAATAAATTCAATACTCAACTCTGGAAACAAGCCTCCGGTATTACTGCATATAGGCTGAATAATCAGCTTGTGTTCAATCGAGGCGGGCTTACACTGGATCGTATCGTCGATTGGAAGATGGGCGAGCCGAGCGGCTATCATAAATATGCTGTCCGGCTGGTTGTTCCTTCAGGAATGGAGGACCCTGATGGGATCAGGCCGAACCACAATATTTACGGCTATTGCAACAACTGTGACAGCCCTGAGGGCGCTGATTACACCAAGGTCTTCCCGGCGCGGTTGCGAGCATATATCGAGCATATTTATGGGTTTCTAAATAATGCGCTGAACTGGCCGGGCTCAGATGAGGCAAAGCAATTACAGGCATCGGGCCTTCCCCGCTGGCTGGCCCAGAGGGCGCTCGAAAAGATGAGTGAAGGGACTCGTGAACAGTTAGTGCAGCAGATGGTGACTTTGTGTGCCATACATGAAGTCGGCCATGCGTGCGGTCTGCCCGGCCACGAAGTTACGGATGCTGACGGCAACAGTAGCGAGAGTTCTGAGGGCAGCCGTACGTGCCCCATGCGCTACCCAGATGAAGCAGATGAATCGAATCTTGGCATACTACAGGTGCTTTTCAAAAGCGATGCAGCACTGCCTTTGCAATACAACAGCTTCTGTAAAGATGGGCAATATAACTGCTACAGCAAGCTCAATGTAAAGGACTGACCAAGATTAATAGTTAATGCTTATCAGTTGATTGTAAACACCATGTGGCGATTGAAAAAATCGCCACTTTTTTTGTTTTTTGTCAATACCAACCGGGCATTTAGCCGGGGAAATTTGCCACATAAAAATGTTGTTGCGTCTCATTGACATGGTATATGTTGTGTGATACTATTCTGGAGTCCACTAGATATAGTGGCAGAGGGCTTATCATGAAATGTCCATTTTGTGGCAATCAGGACGATAAAGTTCTAGATTCGCGCACCGCAAAGGGCGGCGAAGCTATCAGGCGTCGTCGGGAGTGTGTCGGCTGTGGCAGGCGTTACACTACTTTCGAGCAGATTGAAGAGCTGCGCGTGATGGTAGTAAAGCGGGACAAGCGCCGCGAGCCTTTCGATCGAAATAAGATACTAAAAGGCATGATCGTAGCGTGTGAAAAGCGTCCGGTTGGAATGGACACGTTGGAATCTATTGCCGATGACATCGAGCGTGAAGTGTATGATTCCGGGGTCAGAGAGATCGAATCGGAGCAGGTCGGTGAGATGGTAGTCGAGGCTCTGCGAAAAGTGGACCAGGTCGCATATGTAAGGTTTGCATCGGTCTACAGGCAGTTTCAGGATGCAGGGCAGTTCAGAGATATAGTGGAAGTCTTGGGCGGCAGTGGGCGGCGCTCTTCCAAAAGGTCTTCGCGCTAGTCTCAATAAGAAAATGTGTTCGGGCGCGATATCTGATCGCGACCGCATAGAAATCCCGCGATTTATGATTGCGAGGTTCCTTTGCGTGTTGGATCATATATCCAACATTATCAAAAGCGCAGCACTTATGTTTTTTCCTCTTACATCAACTTCTATACAGGGGTGGGCTAATGCTTACTAAAAATGCAATAACCGTTTTAGAAAAACGATATCTACGAAAAGACGAGAAAGGCGAACTGATCGAGGACGTCGATGGGATGTTCAAGCGTGTTTCGCGTGCAATTGCCGAGGCAGAGATCGCTTACGGTAAGTCCGAGAAGCACATCGAAGGGCTCGCGGGCGAATATTATGAACTCATAAGTAATCTTCATTTCCTTCCAAACAGCCCGACTCTTATGAACGCGGGTCGTGACCTCGGCCAGCTCTCTGCGTGTTTTGTGCTGCCTATCGAGGACTCTATGGAGAGTATCTTCGAGACGGTAAAGAACACTGCGCTCATCCATAAAAGCGGCGGCGGGACAGGTTTTTCCTTCTCGCGATTGAGACCGGCACACGACTGCGTCAAATCGACCAACGGCGTCTCAAGCGGTCCGATCTCGTTTATGGAGGTCTTCAACTCGGCCACCGAGGCGATCAAGCAGGGTGGGACCCGCCGCGGCGCAAACATGGGCTGCCTGCGTGTGGATCACCCGGATATAATCGACTTTATAACCTGTAAGAAAGACACCACCAAGCTCACCAACTTCAATATAAGCGTGCTGCTCACCGAGAAGTTCATGCAGGCTGCTATTAAGGGCAAGGACTATGATCTGATCAATCCTCGCGACGGCAAGCCCTGCAAGAAGCTCAATGCGGGCAAGGTCTTCGATCTGATCGTAAACCTGGCGTGGACAAACGGCGAGCCGGGCATCATCTTTATAGACCGCATCAATCGGGACAACCCGACCCCGCATGTCGGCCAGATCGAGAGCACCAATCCATGCGGTGAGCAACCTCTGCTGCCGTATGAGTCGTGTAACCTGGGCTCAATCAACCTTGCGCTGATGGTGAAAGAGGTCGATGGCCACTATGAAGTTGACTACGACAAGCTCCGCCATGCAGTCCAGCTTGCGGTGCGCTTCCTGGACGATGTGATCGACGTGAACCGTTATCCTCTCGAAGAGATCGCTAACATGACTCGGGCCAATCGCAAGATCGGGATGGGGGTTATGGGCTTTGCCGATATGCTGCTGCAGTTGGGTATTCCTTACGATTCAGAAGAGGGTATATCCATCGCTGAGCAGGTGATGAGTTTTATCAACAACGAGGGCCGCAAAGTCTCCTGCGAGCTAGCCAAGGAGCGGGGTGTCTTCCCCAACTTCAAGGGCAGTATCTATGACCGCAAGGACGACGGCATGGAGGTGCGCAATGCCACCGTCACGACTATAGCTCCGACTGGCACTCTCAGCATCATTGCTGCGTGCTCCAGCGGAGTCGAGCCGCTCTTTGCCATCAGCTATGTGAAGCGTGTTATGGACGGCACTGAGCTTGTGGAGGTGAACCCTTACTTCGAGCGAGTTGCGCGGGAGCGCGGGTTCTACAGTGAGGAGTTGATGCGTAATATCGCCGAGCGGGGCAGCGTTCGCGGAATGGACGAAGTCCCTGAGGATGTCCAGAGGGTCTTCGGCACAGCTCTGGATATTGCTCCGGCCTGGCATATCCGTATGCAGGCAGCCTTCCAGAGGTTTACGGACAATGCAGTCTCCAAGACAGTCAATTTCCCTGAGGATGCTACCCCGGATGATGTACGTGAGGTCTATCTGCTCGCATATAAAGAGGGATGCAAGGGATGCACGATCTATCGCTACGGAAGTCGAGACGCTCAGGTCCTCAATGTTTCAGGCATGGACAAGAAAACTGTCGATGCGGCGGGTAAGATTGTACGCGGTCCGAGGGCCAGGCCGAACCGCACGCACGGCTCCACCGAGCGTATGAACACCGGCTGTGGGAATCTATACGTCACCATAAACGAGGACGACGAGGGTCTGTGTGAGGTCTTCACTTCTATGGGTAAAGCAGGCGGTTGCGCGTCGAGCCAGCTCGAAGCCATAGGCAGGTTGATATCGCTTGCATTGCGAGCCGGTGTGGATGCTCAGTCTATTCAGAAACATCTGCGCGGGATCAGGTGCCCGACCCCCGCATGGGGCAACGGCGGATCTGTCCTTTCGTGCGCCGACGCTATAGGGATCGCTATCGAGCATTACCTGGCTGAGCGCCAGACCGGCGTTGCGACTGACGAGATATCCAAGCACGTAGACAGACTCGATAACCTGGTGGGCGCATGCCCGGATTGCGGAAGCGCAGTCGAGCATGAGTCCGGCTGTGTAGTCTGCAGGTTCTGCGGATTCAGCAAGTGCGGATAGGTGGTGGCTAAATGGGAGAGGATGCAGATGTTACCCTAGAAGAAAAAAGTGCTAAAAACAATAATGAGATTAAGAGTGACACGGGAAGTGGTTCTAATATTTCACATGCTGTGTTTGGCATAGTATGGTGGTTAGTTTGTATAACCGCCATACACCCTCCGCAGTGTGCGTTTACTTCATTAATTGTGAATGCAATTGATACAGTAGGCGGTAAAGCAGTTGTAATCGGTGCACTTTTACTTCTGCTCATTCTAGTAAACCGTGTTGTTACAGCTGTTTATGTGGTGTTTTTCCCACTAATCGTTGTGGTTAGTATTGTTTGGTGGCTTATAAAAAGACACGTGAAAGTAACCATATTTTTTGGAAAAAACATCGGTCGGTTTTCGCGGGGTGTTTTTCATTCCTTTAGGAGAACCCGCGATCGTATTATTGCTGCTAGCTTATTTATTGTTGCAGTGGTTTGGGCAGGTAATGCACATGATTGTGCACAACTTAGAATATGTGTAGTGCTTATATGTATCGGATTTGCATATTTAATCTCGAGTTTTGCGGACTGGTGTGGCAATCCATATGCTTTTCCACAGATGCTAATAGAAATGGCCTGTAAGTTTATTCGGTCTATTCTGACACAGGCTAGTAATGAGCAGAGCAAGAAAAAATCAGAGCAAGAGGTGCATGCACTGTCCCTAAAAACACTTTATGGGTGGGTACAATGGCTGCAATCTACTGTTGGTAGACTCGGCTTGCTGCCATTTCAGGGATTCTACTTTGCATTCACTTTCATGCTTTGTTTCACACTTCTGTGTGTGGGTTTTGCCTCAATATACTATGCATTGTGGCGCTTGAACAATTCCGCATTTTTTATTAATGGCACAGGTTAATGGCTGCGATTTCTGTTTTGGAGTTTGGCTAATGGAGCAACAAATAATCAACCTGATATCGTCGCTAGGACAGACATGGTGCGTGTTTTCATAGCAGCGCAGAATCTAGAATTGGTATGGCTTGTTGTAGTGCAAGTTATGAATATGTCACTTGTTGCGGCTCCTAGGGCAGTAGCTGTAGCAACCGATATGAGTGCAAAGCTACTTACTCTTGAAAATGACATCGCAAGAAAAATCGAGCAAGAAACTGGTGTACCACCTTCTGAAGCTCCAATAACCCTGGATGCTGGGATTGATTGAATGAATTGTCAGGTTTTCAATCCCTCCAGGTGTCTTACCTGGAGGGTAGGGTAAAGTGTTAAGTTTGCAGGAAGCACTGCAAGAACAGGGACGTTAGGATTGGGCGCCGGGGAAGGGAATCTCCGGCGCCCGGTTTATATGATCCAAGGAAACCGACAGTCTCACGAAGAAGAATGATACTGAATACTTACAACTGTCATTCCGAACGACTGTGAGGAGATTATAATGAGATTTGCGGCAAGAGTTTTCTGCCTGATGGCAATAGCGTCCTGCTTATGCGCTTGTGCACAGGCTGATAACTCTTCACAGCCGGTAAATATTGCGCTAGGCTGCCCGGTCACGTTCGATCCGGCACCGAACTACTCTCTCTGTAAAGACCCAGACGACGCCAAGCAGCTCACCGACGGGGTATATCACCCGGATTTCTTGTGGGGTCAGCGCGGCTCTGTGGGATGGCAGGGCGTTTCGCCGGTCCTTATGACGATAGACCTGGGCAAGGTCCAACCTATAGGCGCGATTTCATACAGCACTGCGGCTAATTTTGGAGTAGGCGTCTTCTGGCCTTCGGCGGTAATTGTAGCTGTCAGTGACGATAATATCACCTGGCATTTTGCCGGTGACCTGATGGTCCGCACGAAAACCGATGCCCCGAGCCTGCGCAACGGCTATGTGGCGCACAGGTTCGTCTCCGATGACCCCAAGACCAGAGGCCGCTACGTCAGGCTTGCTGTTGCAAACAAGTCTTATGTTATGGTTGATGAGATAGAGGTCTGCAAAGGGCAAGATGAGTATCTGAACGTGCAGCCGTCCGGCGAAGTGATAGCCGATATCAAAACATTCGCCCAGCAGATGCCGTGCCGTTCGGCAATCAAGAGGAGAGTGGCAGCGGACATACGCGCCGTAAAGGCCGAGCTTGACGCATCAAACATCGCCGCGAGTAAAAAGAGCCGGTATGCCGCCGCGCTCAAGAACATAGCGGACAATATCGATACTCTTCCTGAGCCTGCCCCAGCCGACAAACTCATAATGCCTTATTGCAGCGAGCATGCGCAGGTGTTTGCGGTTTATGGTGCTATTCTGAGTTCACGCGGCCTGCCGCCGCTCTTTGCCTGGAAGAAACCCAGGTATGAGTATGTAGGCCCGTGTGACTGTCCGAAGAGCCCGCCGAAAGATACGGGGCTTTCAATAGACATGATGCGACAGGAAAGGCGTTCGGAGTCCTTTCTGATTACAAATGCTTCAGAAAAGCCCGTATCAGTCAATTTGAGTGTCAAGGGTCTGCACGGCTCGCCAAACCCTGCATGGATCAAGATTTCTTCGGTTCCCTGGACGGATACCGCCGAGTATATTCCCGTGGCCGCGGCGCTGCCTGATGACCATTACACAAAAGGCGGTTATCCGGTAAGTATCCCTGCCGGTATGACCCGGAAGATATGGATTACAGTGGACTCGTCAAAACTGGCTTCCAGCAGGTATAAGGGAATACTTGTGATCGACGGCGCTAGGCGCATAAAGCTGCCGTTTGATCTGAACGTGTCCAGAGTCGCTATGATACAGCCCGGACTATCGGTGTGTATGTGGGACTATACAGACGGCGATAAGGACCGCGGTCTTACTCAGAAAAACATGAGCCAGGCCATAAAGCTTATGCGCGAAGGGTTTGTGGACTCGCCGTGGGGCCAGCCGGTTGTCCTGCCATGGCCCAAGGTGGAAGATTTCGATTCAAACAACAAGCTCAAAGCTGCTTTGTCGTTCGATAATCTGGATAAGTGGGTCAATCGCTGGCACGGGGCAAGCAATTACTTCGTATTCGCATATGTGGGAGACAGTTTTGCCGGAGCTAAGGCCGGTGAGGCCGCATTTGACGCGAGAGTGAGCGAGTGGTCACGCCTGATAGCCGGGCATGTGAAGTCACTCGGGATCAGCCCTAAGCGGTTCGGACTGCATCTGATCGATGAGCCATCATCTGACGCGCAGGCGCAGCTTTTCGTTCAATGGGCGAAGGCGATCAAGTCAGGCGCTCCCGATTTGTGTGTCTTTTCCGACCCATGGTATCCGAATCCAGAGACCGGCGTGCAGCACGATGCCTTTTTGCTTATGGATGTGGTCTGCCCGCAGTTGTGCGAGAAGAATTCTGAGACAACATCATATATGAAATATTATATAACTCGGAGGTCATCCGAACAGGCGCTGTGGTTCTATCGCGCATGGGGACCCACCAGGATCTATGATCCGTACAGGTACTATCGAATGCTGGCGTGGTATGCGTTCAAGTATGGCGCGCAGGGGATAGGTTCGTGGTCGTTCGGCGATATCGGAACATATAATCCCGCGTCAGGCGGCAACTCCTGGAACGAGTTCGGTGTGGATGGGCAGTCTTTCACACCGGTTTTTATTGCATCCGATGATGTTACCGATGGAATACATTGGCAGGCTATGCAGGAAGGTGTGGAAGACTATGCATGTCTGTCGATGCTCAAAGACGCCGCGACAAAGACGAAAAATATGGCTTTGAAGGCTCAGGCAGAAAGAGTGCTTGCCGAAGCTCGCGCACTGCCTACTGATACCAACAGTGGCGACTTCGACTGGCTCGACCGGGTCGACACCGCTTGCGCAGACAAAATCCGTCTGCAGGCTCTCAGACTGCTGGAGAAGATGTTATGAAAAACTTCATGATTGGTCTGGCTATTGTTATAGTGTTGGGCATATTGTGGGCTGCTCTGCAGGCTCTAGAGCCTAAGACCGAAGAAACATCTCAATGCGGTTCTTCCAGTGGAGGGTGAGGCGTCCCGATAGGCGCGGGGCAGGTTGCTCCCGCATTCAACTTTCATAATAAGGGCAAGCCGACTTGGCTGCTGGTTCGATCCGATATAAAACCCGGCGGCAAGGCAATGGATAAGGTATTTACGCAAATGCAGGCCGAATTCGGCAGTAAAATCGAATTTCGCAAGCTCAACTGGGAAGATAAAGCGGGCCAGAGCGCCATAGATAGCCTGTCTTTGGCAAACCCGCCAGCGTCTGTATTGGCGGATTCTAAAGGGCATATAGTCGAGAAGTTTGAAGGCGCGCGTGATGTCGCCACTATGATGATAAAGTTGAGGAAAATAGCCTTAGCCAGCAGGGAGAAAACGAAATAATTACAGAACCGGCCACAAATTCACAGATATTCACATGCAATGATGCTCAGATCAGACTGATAAATGGAGACTGCATCTCGGGTATGCACGACAGCCTGGATGCGGGCAGTGTGGACATTGTCGTGACCTCGCCGCCATATAACCTCGGGATCAACTACAACGGCTATGACGACACACTTTCACGTGAGGACTATCTGTCATGGATGGATGAGTGGGCTGTAGAGATCAAGCGAGTGCTTTCCGATCAGGGATCGCTCTTCCTCAATGTCGGAGGCAAGCCAAAAGATCCGCTGGTACCGTTTCAACTGCTGGAAGTTATGGTCAGGCACTTTACACTCCAAAATGTGATCCACTGGGTAAAGTCGATTGCGATATTAAAGAGTGAGGTCGGCAAATATCCTGGAATTGTGTGCGATGTTGCAGTCGGCCACTTCAAGCCGATATCCTCACAGCGCTTTCTCAATGACTGCCACGAGTATATATTTCATCTTACGAAGCGCGGCGATGTTCCTCTCGATAGACTGGCTGTAGGCGTGCCCTATCAGGATAAGACCAACATAGGCCGTTGGAAGAGTGCGGATAAAGACCTGCGCTGCCGCGGCAACACATGGTTTATCCCATACGAGACTATCCAGAGTCGTGATAAGGAACGTCCGCATCCCGCTACGTTTCCAATCGAGCTTCCGATGCGGTGCATTAGGCTGCACGGCCTTGAACGCGCTCGACTTGTAATGGACCCGTTTCTCGGGATTGGTTCCAGTGCGATTGCCTGCGCCAGACTTGGTGTGCCGTTTATTGGTTTTGAGATCGCCGATGATTACTATACGGAGTCCTGCGAGCGCTTGACAGCGGAGCAGGGCAAGCTTAAGATAATGTCATAAACTGATAAGTTACGGAGCACAACATGATCGTTGCAATGAAGTCCGGCGCCTCAAAGAGTGAGATAGAGGCAGTCGTTGACCGTATATCCACCTACAAACTCAAGCCCAAAAGCATGCCCGGAGGCGAGCGGACTGCTATCGGAATAGCCAGCGCAATTCCGCCCGATCTTCGTGATGCCCTTACAAGTATTCTCGAAAGCATGCCCGGAGTCGATCATGTCACTCAGGTTACGCGCGCATATAAGTGTGCCTCGCGTGAGTTTCACCCAGCGGATACTGTCGTGACGGTTAAGGGCGTGTCCATCGGCTCAAAGGAAGTGATTGTGGCTGCCGGGCCCTGCGCAATCGAAAGCCGTGATCAGCTTATGGCAGCCGCCAAAGCAGTGAAAGAGCACGGCGGTAAAATTCTTCGCGGCGGGGCGTTCAAACCTAGAACCTCGCCGTATGCTTTTCAGGGGCTGGGTCTCGAAGGCCTCAAGTTATTAAAAGAGGCTGGTGAGGCCATGGGCCTGGTCACCGTGACTGAAGTCATGGACCCGCACGATCTCGACGCGATACTCGAGCACGCCGATATTCTCCAGATAGGCGCTCGAAATATGCAGAACTATCCGCTGCTCATTGAAGTTGGTAAGACAAGGCACCCGATTGTGCTCAAGCGTGGCTCCAGCGCGACTATCGACGAGTGGCTCCTGGCGGCGGAGTATATTCTTGCGCAGGGCAACGGAAATGTAATCCTATGCGAGCGCGGCGTGCACCCTCTCGAACGCAATCACACTCGCTATACTCTCGATCTGTCGGCTGTGCCGGTGGTCAAGACACTTTCGCACCTGCCTGTGATCGTCGACCCGTCACACGCATGCGGCAACTGGAAATACGTCTCTGCTATGAGCAAAGCTGCAGTTGCAGCGGGCGCGGACGGTCTGCTGATAGAGATTCACCCCAATCCTTGCGAGGCGCTGTGCGACGGTGCGCAGTCTCTCGATCTTGATGTTTTCTCCAAACTTATGGACGAACTAGGCGCTGTGGCTTCTGCAGTAGGGCGATTTATAGCCTAGATATTGTAATTTGGTGCTCAA
Organism: Armatimonadota bacterium; assembly: GCA_039679645.1. NCBI lineage: Bacteria > Bacillati > Armatimonadota > Armatimonadota bacterium. Next base: position 21,973 of record JBDKUO010000055.1, on the reverse strand, counting down.
TATTGTAATCTAGTGCTGTCCAACAAACACAGGAGAATCAGCCAAAGTGAGCTTTTTACCCAAATGCATGGCCACAGCGATTGGCAGTCTGCCGCATGCCGACGCCGATGACGCCATAAATATCATTCTTAATAGTATCCCCGATGCGCCTATGTGGCCTCAGCTTCCCGCCAACGGCATGAACGAGCAGATGGAGATCCAATACTCAGAGGGCCTGCCGGATGTCGTGGTCGACAATGAAAAGCAGAGAATTTACTTCGATACCACTGACGACACCTTCATGGCGCTCGGCGCATTTATGGAGAAGATCGCGATGGACGACGTCGACGCCTTCGCCATAAGCCCGGAATACTCCAAGGGGATATATGCCTTGGAGCAGACGCTGAAGGCATCGGGTTCATCTAGGCCGTTTGTAAAGGTGCAGACAACCGGGCCGCTCAGTTTCGGTCTCACGATTGTAGACCAGGACAAGCGCGCCATCTACTACAACGATGTCTACAAAGACGCCGTCATAAAGGCTCTGGCGATGAAATGCCGCTGGCAGATCCGCAAATTCAAACCCTATGCCGAAAAGGTGATCTGCTTTATAGACGAGCCGATTCTCTCGGCATTCGGGTCATCGACTTATGTAAGCGTGAGCCGTGAAGATGTAATCTCAACTCTCAGCGAGGTGATCGAAGCCGTTCACTCCGAAGGCGCGCTCGCGGGAATCCACTGCTGCGGCAATACCGAGTGGTCGATTCTTATCGACGCCGGGGTCGATATAATCAGCTTCGACGCATTCGACTTCGGCGACACCATTGCTCTCTATGCCGATTCCGTCAAGAAATATCTGGAAGCGGGCAAGTATCTGGCCTGGGGAATAGTGCCTACAAATAGCGAGAAAGTGCGCGGCCAATCGGTCGAGAGTCTCATTGCGAAGTTCAATTCGGCTGTAGATAACCTTGCTGCAAAGAGCGGGCTGGACCGCAATTATATTATCGACCGGGCATTTATTACGCCGTCATGTGGGACAGGCTCGCTGCCCGTTGATGATGCGGAGTTGGTGTTCAGATTGTTAAGTGAGACGAGCAGGACGCTGCAAGGCAGGTAGTTATGGGTTATACAATAGCTGTGACAGGCAAGGGTGGGGTGGGCAAGACAACTATCTCCACCATGATTCTCCAGTGGCTGGTGGCGCACAAAGAGACACCCGTATTAGCCGTGGATGCGGATTCCAATGCCAACCTCAACGAGGCTCTTGGTATCACGTATGAGGCGAGCGTCGGGGGCATACGCGAGGACGCACGGACGACTGCGAGCAAGCTGGCCGGGATAGCCAAGCAGGAATTTCTGGATATGCAGGTGCAGTCGGCTCTGGTGGAGCAGGAGGGCTACGACCTGATTGTGATGGGTCGACCCGAAGGCCCCGGCTGCTACTGTTTCGCTAATAACGTGCTGCGTGATGTCATTCAACGCCTCTCGTCTGGTTACAAGCATATTGTGGTAGACAGCGAAGCCGGATGCGAGCACATCTCACGAAGGACTCTGCTGAAGATAGACTTTCTGGTAATAGTGTCGGACTGCAGCGTGCGGGGTATCCGCACTGCAAAGCGCATTGCAGATCTTACACAGGAGATGGGCACGCCGGTCGCAAATCGTGGTCTGGTGGTCAATCGAGTGCCGGACGGTGTATTGCCGGATAGAGTCAAGGTCGAGGCAGAGGCTACGGGTCTGCCGCTCCTTGAGGTCATTAAGATGGATGATAATGTTGCGGCATTGGATGCTGACGGCTCGGCAGTCGGCAATATACCATCTGATTCGGCCTGCCGAGTGAGTGTAGACAAGCTGATGAGTCAATTGATTTAGTATTCTATATTTTATATTGATTATTATTATCTGAGTGATGACCACGACCAATTTAGGAGAAGCTAATGGCTGTTGAAATAGGGGAATTTACGCGTGCATGCGCGATGGGCGCAGCTTCCATTTCTGATTTTGCCAAGACAAAAACGGCAGTTCTCAAGCTTTCCGCGCAAACGCAAAATGGAATAGCAGATGCTGGGCTTTTACACAAAGCTGCAGCGCTGTTCGATATAGAGACAGATGGCCGGGATGACTGCACCGTCGCATCCGCACTGGCAGGCTTTTTTATGAGCCAGTTTTCCTGGTCAAGCCAGCCGAGCGCTATATTGCACTTGGCCCCGGCGAAGCTCAGACAGCACTGGAAGAGTCTTGGTATAGAGCCCAGCGGGATTGATTCGGTTGTGGTTGAATCTCTGGCTAATACCGGCGATCCGGCCAAGACATGCATGAAGTGCGGCATAGCAGATGGCTGGATAGGTTCACTGATTGCTACTATCGCGTCAGATATCCTGAACGGTTCGCCAAAGCCGTTTGTGGCTCACATCGATCCTGGTAAGAAGATTGAGTGCAAAAGCTTTACCGATTTTATGAAAAACACCGAATTTGGTGGTCCGGGGAATCTTTCCACGGACTTAAGGCTTATTGCAGGGTTCTCTAATGAGTCTATTGCACATATGCTTGGCGGGCGGTTCAGAGCCGGGCTCAAAGTCCTCTCCGATGCAATCACCGACGGTAGAATACGCGGGATCGCTTGTGTGTTTGGATGCAGCCAAGGCGATAATAGCTTGGCCGATATAGCGAATGAGCTTATTAAGCGAAACGTTCTCGTGCTCAATATCGGCTGCTCGGTTGTCGATCTGGCGAAGGCTGGATTGCTGCTGCCGGATGCTGCGGCTGAACGGGCAGGTGAGACACTTGCTGAGATGTGTGAGATGATCGGGATGCCGCCCGTTTTGCAGATGGGCTCTTGTTATGAAAGCGCCCGTATTCTCTTTTTGGCAAACGAACTGCTTGCCTTAGGTGGTCTGGGTGAGGATTTCTCAGATATGCCGGTTGCCGTATACTGCAGCGGAATAGAGGGAAGAAGTGCTGCGATTGCAGGTTGCTATGCAGCAAGCGGCCTGTTCACAGTGACAGGCAAATCTGATCTTTCCACTTTCCGCTTTCCGCTTTCCACCATCGACGACCCGGTTGACGCCATCATCACGCACATCGAGTCCAAACGCGACAACCTGAAAATCAACACTCAGCGCGAGCGCAAATTATTAGATATGAAAGAGCGTAGGGAACTGGTATGAGCAAAGTTATATCCTCCATAGCCATATCCGGCGCACAAAAAGTGGTAGGGGCTGTCGATTCGGCTGTGCGGCAGGTTATCGCCGACAAGGGCAGTAACTGCCCGGTAGGCTTTCCCGACACGGCCTATTATCTGCCGGTTATTTACTCTCTGCTGGGCCATAAAGTCGAAACCCTTGGAGATATGCTGCCTGTTCTGGATGAGTGCAAAAGTTTGCTCGCTCCTCCGCCGTCTGAGAGCGCATGGCTGCCGTATTTCGGCAGCACTCTCGACGCGGGGATGGCGACTCTTTTTGCAGCAGAGATGCTTGAAGCCTGTAAATATCTGATCGGCCCCAGTCCGGTAGATGGAATATGGCTGGGCGCTGCGAGCGATGTAATTATACGTGAGCGCGGGATCGAGTTTGTAGACGGCTCCGCTCCGGGCTTTGCCGCTATTGTCGGGGCTGCACCTGACGTTGAGACGGCAGTTAAGATCGCTCGTGAGCTACAGGAGAAAAATATTTACGTATTTATGGCTGGCGAGACTGGCGGTATCTCCTTCGCTGAGCAGCTTGTCGAGGACGGAGTCGAGGTCGGCTGGGATACCCGCCTTGTCCCCTTCGGCAAGGATGTCTCGGCTGCAGTTTATGCATTAGGATTTGCCAACCGCGCGGCTCTTTCATTTGGCGGGGTCCAGCCCGGTGATTATGCCCGAAATCTCAAATATAACAAAGACCGCATCTTCGCGTTTGTAATGGCATTGGGCGCAGTAGATGAGATCAAATGCGCCGCTGCAGCCGGGGCGCTCAGTTATGGCTTCCCGATAATAGCCGATACTGCCATCCCGCAGATACTGCCTAGTGGAGTCTGCACTTACGAGCACATAGTCTCAAACGTGCCGCTCGATCAGATAGTCGAGAAGGCCCTTGAAGTGCGCGGGTGCAAGATCAAGATTACCAAGGTCCCGATCCCTGTCACTTACGGCGCGGCATTCGAGGGTGAAAGAGTCAGAAAAGAGCAGACCCATGTCGAGTTCGGCGGCAACAGAACGCCTGCCTTCGAGTATGTGACCACAAAAGAGCTTGATGAAGTTCAGGACGGCAAGATAGAAGTTGTCGGCCCGGATGTGGACGACGTAGAGCCGGGCACTGCTCTGCCTCTGGGCATATGGGTCGAAGTGGCCGGCCGCAAGATGCAGCCCGACTTCGAGTCGATCCTTGAGCGCCAGATCCACCATCTGATCAACGGCGCAGAGGGTATCTGGCACATGGGCCAGCGCGACATCATCTGGGTGCGGATCAGCAAGAACGCCAAAGCCAAGGGCTTTACTATCGCCCATTTGGGTGAGATTCTTCATGCCAAGCTCCTGAATGAGTACCCGGCGATTGTGGACAAAGTCCAGGTGACCCTGTTTACTGATAAAGAAGATGTCAAAAAGCGTCTTGCGCAAGCGCGCAGAGTGTATCGAGAGCGCAATTTGCGTGTCGAGTCGATGACTGATGAGACCGTGGACACGTTTTACTCATGCCTGCTCTGTCAGAGCTTTGCTCCCAATCATGTCTGCGTAATTACACCCGAGAGGCTGGGGCTGTGCGGTGCGTATAACTGGCTGGACGGCAAGGCAGCCTATGAGATCGACCCGACCGGTCCGAACCAGCCGCTGGTTAAGGGCGAGTGTCTGGACCCGATTCGCGGTCAGTGGAAAAATATCAACGACTATGTCTATCAAAACTCCAAGCAGACGATCAAGTGCTTCAACGCCTACTCGATGCTCAAGGACCCAATGACAAGCTGCGGGTGTTTCGAGGCAATAGTTGCGATGCTTCCGGAGTGCAACGGCGTCGCGATAGTGAGCCGTGAGTATCCGGGAAATACTCCAATGGGGATGAAGTTCTCCACTCTTGCAGGTATGATCGGTGGAGGTATTCAGACCCCCGGCTTTATAGGCGTAGGCAAGGCGTATATCTCCAGCCGCAAGTTTATCTCATCGGACGGCGGTCATAAACGCATTGTCTGGATGCCCAAAGAGCTCAAAGATTCCATGCGCGAAGAGCTGCTTCACATCGGCGAGCAGATAGGCATACCCGAGTTCATAGATATGATCGCTGACGAGACCGTCGCTATGGATGACGCCTCGATCCGAGCTTATATGGAAAAGGTGAGCCATCCGGCACTGGATATGTGGGATATTACCCAGCCGTCACCCGAAGCTGCCGCATGGGATGCCAAGAAGGCTGCTGCTCCTGTGGCGGAGCGCAAGCCCGTCGAACCTGTTAAAGATGCTCCTGTCAAAACAGCCGTGCCGGTGGGTAAGCCTGCCGCAGCAGTTACCGCCGCGCCTGTTGTAGTATCGGATGCAAAGATGGATGGCGATCTCCTAATTAAGATGGGTGGCGATCTCCGAATCGCCACCCCAAGCCAATCAGCAAAGATAGTAATGCCCGGCAAGTTCAGTGTGCCCGGCGAGAGCGTCAATATGCAGGTTCGCACAGTCACGCTAGGCGGCAGTGGGACTCGGACATCTGCCGTGACTATAGGCGGAGCATCCGCGTTCCCATTTAGGCACTTCGAGGGCGATACCGGCTGCAGGCAGGTCGTCGCGATGGAGGTCTTCGATCAGGTCTCTCCGAAACTGCCCGAGAGCATGCATGAAGCCTACGGCAGCTTACTTGAGAACCCTGCCGAGATGGCGAAATACTGTGTCGAGGAGCTTGGAGCAGAGGCAATCAGCGTAAGGCTCGATGGAACGCATCCCGACAATGGCGATAAGTCACCAGACGAGGCGGCGAAAGTTGTCGAGAGCGTGCTCAAGGCTGTCGGGGTGCCGATCATAGTGACCGGGCCGGGCAATTATGATAAAATGAACGATGTCATGAAGCAGATAGCCGGCGCGTTTGCAGGTGAAAACCTGCTGCTCAACTGGGCGGAGACGGATAACTACAAGACTCTTACCGCCGCCGCTATGGGCTATGGTCATTGCGTGGTCTCCCAAACACCGATTGATGTCAATATGGCCAAGCAGCTCAATATATTGATGACCAATATGGGTATAGCCCCTGAGAAGATCATGATTGATGCTCTTACCGGTGCTATAGGTTATGGCCTTGAGTATACATACTCGGTTATGGAGCGCATACGCACTTCCGCGTTCACCGGTGACGCTATGCTTGCAATGCCTATGCTGGGCACTCCAGGCAGCGAGGTTGCAAAGACAAAGGAGAGCAAGGCTCCCCAGCAGACATTCCCGCTTTGGGGATCGGCTGCCGGGCGCGGCGCTTTGCTTGAGATAGCGACCGCCATGAGCCTGCTCAATGCTGGTGCGGATTTGCTGATTATGTATCATCCGATTGCCGCTAAGACGGTTAAGAATAAGATAGCTGAGATGAATAACATGTAAAGGCTGAGTGCAAAAGATGCAACCGATAGAGATAAAGAAAAACATTTACTGGGTTGGAGCGCTTGACTGGGACATACGCGATTTCCACGGCTATTCCACTCCCCAAGGGACTACGTATAACTCGTATCTGCTCATAGACGATAAAGTCACGCTATTTGATACTGTGAAAAAAGGTCATGGCGGTGCGCTTATCAGCAATATCAAGCGCATAATCGACCCCGCTAAGATAGACTATATAGTCGTCAATCATGTCGAACCGGACCACAGCGGCTCTCTGCCCGAAGTGATGGAGATAGTCAAGCCTGAGAAGATATTCTGCTCGTCCAACGGCAAGAAAGCTCTGCTTGCGCACTATCATCGTGAAGACTGGCCGTATGAAGTGGTTGCTGATGGCCAGACGCTGAGCCTGGGTTCCAAGACAGTGCATTTTCTTGAGACACGCATGCTCCACTGGCCGGACAGCATGTTCTCTTACATCGAGCAGGACAAGCTCCTGATCTCACAGGACGCGTTTGGTGAGCACTGGGCCACCACCGAGCGTTTTGACGATGAAGTGGATCAGTCCAAGCTGATGCATGAGGCCGGCAAGTATTATGCCAATATCCTGCTGCCGTATTCTCCTCTGGTTCAAAAGCTGTTGGCGCGTGTAAGCGAGATGGACCTTGAGATAGATATGATCGCGCCTGACCATGGCGTGATCTGGCGGGCAAACCCCGGCTCTATCATTGAGGCCTGGGATAGATGGAGCAGGCAGGAGACAAAAGCCAAAGCGCTGGTCGTCTATGATACTATGTGGCACAGCACCGAGAGCATGGCTCATGCCGTTGCCGAGGGTCTTGCCGCCGAGGGCATCAGCGTCAAGGCCATGAATATGCAGTTCAGCCACCGCAGCGATGTAGCGACTGAGATGCTTGACGCCAAGGCGATTATATTCGGCTCCGCGACCATCAATAACGGAATGCTGCCTCGAATGGCGGATGTCATAAGCTATGTAAAGGGTCTGCGTCCGGCAAACAAGATAGGCGCTGCATTCGGTTCATACGGCTGGGGCGGCGAAGCAGTGAAGCTCCTAAACACAGCGATGGAAGAGATGAAGTTCGACATAGTCGACCCGGGTATCCGCGTGAACTATGTTCCCACCGATTCCGACATAGCTGGATGCGTAGAACTAGGTCGAAAAGTCGGCAAGGCGATAAAATCGTAGGGGTGAAGCATTTGCCGGTTGCATTCGGTCTGCTTTTCAGATCACGTCGCAAATGCTTCACCTGTATCTTAAGGGTGTATCACAAAACTAAGGTAAAACTCACATGTCATTCCCAGCTTGACTGGGAATCTAGGAATGATTGCTCCGATAAAAGCTGATTGTCTGGATTCCCGCTTTCGCGGGAATGACACAAGCTTGTTTACCATTAATAAGGGAGTCACCTGTAGCTTTAGGGAATAATGCAGTTGAATAAACTCAGAATAGCCAGCTTCAATGCTAACTCAATACGGAACCGTCTGCAGATCATCCTTGATTGGATGCGAGCAAATGAAGCCGATGTCGTATGCGTGCAGGAGACAAAAGTCCGCGACGAGGAGTTTCCGCTTGCTGCGATCACTGATGAAGGCTACAGCGTGGCTTATAGAGGCCAGAAGGGCTTTAACGGCGTCGCAATTATAAGCCGTCATCCGATAGATCAGACTGTCATTGGTACAGGAAACCCTGAGTGGGATGATGAGGCGCGCATCATACGAGCCTGTGTTAAGGGCGTGACGATAGTCAACACATACATACCGCAAGGCACAGCCGTCGATTCACCGAAGTTTGACTATAAACTCGCCTGGATCCAGAATATGCGCCACTACTTCGATGTTTCGTTTACCCCTGATGATCCGATAGTATGGGTAGGCGATTTCAACGTTGCCCGCGAGCCGATCGACGTGTATGATCCAGAGGGTCTGTCCGGCAGCGTATGCTATCATCCTAAGGAGCATGCAGCGCTGGACTACGCGAGGCAGTGGGGGTTCGTGGATGTCTTTCGGAAGCACCATATGGGCGAGCCGAACCAGTTTACTTTCTGGGACTATAGAGTGCCCAACGCACTTAAGCGCAGGATAGGCTGGCGCCTGGACCATATCTGGGCGACCGCGACTCTGGCGGAGAAGTCGATAGACTGCTGGGTGGACAAACAGCCTCGACTGCTTGATAAGCCTTCAGATCACACGTTCATCGCTGCAGATTTTGATATATAGTAGTAGGAGAGCACATTGAAGTTTGTTCGTTTTAAGAGCGCGAAATTCCCGCATGGCACATATGGAGTATTTGCCGATAACGGCAGAATAGAAGTGATAAAAGGCGGCCTGCTCGACCTGATCGAGAGAACAGGCGATGTGTTAGATGAGTCTGAGATAACAGGATATCTCCCGCCAGTGGATCCGCCTAATGTGCTGGCAATAGGCTTGAACTATGCCGAGCACTCGAAAGAGACTAATGATGTCCTGCCATCAGCTCCGCTGCTCTTTATGAAAGCGAGTACTGCAGTAATAGCTCATGGTCAAAACATCGTGCTTCCTCATTCAGCGCCGGATCATGTGGACTATGAAGCCGAGCTGTGCGTCATTATAGGCAAAAGCGCCCGCAACATCTCAGAGTCTGAGGCGCTCGATTACGTCTTCGGCTACACATGCGCCAATGATGTTTCGGCGAGGGATGCGCAGAAGTCTGATGGCCAGTGGGTCCGGGCAAAGAGTTTCGATACATTTGCTCCTATGGGACCATATGTGGTTACCGATATTGATCCAACCGGGCTTAGGGTGATCTCCCGCTTGAACGGGCAGGTCATGCAGGACGGCAATACTGATGATATGATCTTTCCTGTAGCCCAAGTGATCAGCTACTTGAGCCAGTGTATGACGCTTCTTCCAGGGACAGCCATACTTACCGGCACACCGTCAGGGGTAGGCTTTGCGCGCACGCCGCCGGTCTATCTGAAAGCAGGAGATATTTCCGAGATCGAGGTAGAGGGAATCGGCATACTGCGCAATACGGTTGTCCAGGAAAATCGCAAGTATTGAGCCTGGTCGTTCGGGGTGTTCCTGTCCCGTCCTGACATATTTGTCTATCCCCAGTACTTTCTATCCAGACTTCTGTATTGCACCGCTTCGGCAATATGCTCAACTCTAATATCGTCGGAACTGCCGAGGTCGGCGATTGTGCGGGAGAGTTTGAGGATTCTATCATATGCGCGTGCCGACAGATGAAGCTGCTCGATTGCCATCTTGAGCATATTTTCTGCATCAGCATCGAGTTTGCAGTGCTGCTTCATGTGTCGTGGTGTCATCTGCGCATTACAGAATATTTTGGTGCCCGAAAAGCGCTTGTTCTGCACATCTCGCGCAACACGCACTCTTGTGCGTATGCTCGCCGATGATTCTCCCGGTGCTTTGTTCATCAGTTCATTTTGCTTGAGACGAGGAACCTCAATATGTATATCGATCCTGTCGAGCAGCGGACCTGAGATGCGCTGGAGGTATTTCTGGATCATATGCGGGGTGCATGTGCAGTTTTTGAGATGGTCGTTATAGAATCCGCATGGGCAAGGGTTCATGGCAGCCACGAGCATGAAATTCGCTGGATATGTAAGAGAAGCCTGCGCTCTTGCAATAGTGACCTGGCCGTCTTCAAGCGGCTGCCTCATCACTTCCAATACGTCTCGTTTGAACTCCGGGAATTCGTCCAAAAACAGCACTCCCCGGTGCGCCAGACTGACTTCTCCCGGGCGCGGATAGGTCCCTCCGCCGGTAAGCCCGGCATTTGATATCGTATGATGCGGCGAACGAAATGCCCTCCGCGTTATCAGCGCCTCATTTGAGCTTAACAGTCCGCACACGCTGTAGAGTTTTGTTACTTCCAGAGCCTCTTCCATATTCAGAGGGGGCATAATGGTCGGAATACGCCGCGCGAGCATAGTCTTGCCGCTTCCCGGTGGGCCGACCATAAGCATATTATGCCCACCCGCCGCGGCAATTTCGAGCGCGCGTTTTACAGTTTCCTGACCTTTGACATCGCAAAAGTCGACATCATAACTGGGTTCGTCGAGCGCTTCGAAATCTTTAGAATCGAACATAGCAGGGAGCATGTGCTCGGGTTCATTTAGTATCTGGACCACTTCAGTGAGGTTTGTCACCGGGTAGACGTCGATTTCCTGAACAATCGCCGCCTCCTTGACATTATGCGCCGGAACGAGCATTCGCTTGACCTTCATCTCACGGGCGTTCAGGGCAATAGGAAGGACTCCACTGACGTGCCTGACATTTCCGTCGAGGCTCAGTTCTCCGACCACTATGCAGTCTCTTACGGCGTCCAAATCGATCTGTCCACTTGCCGCGAGTATGCCTACAGCAATCGGTAGATCAAATGAAGGTCCTTCTTTTCTGACATCGGCTGGGGCTAAGTTGATCGTGATTCTTCGCGCGGGAAACTCAAGGCCGCAGTTTTTGATGGCCGCGCGCACACGTTCGATAGACTCACGCACGGCGGCGTCCGGCAGTCCGACGATTGTGAAACTTGGCAGGGCAGGGGTTATGTCGACTTCCACCTCCACCAAATAAGCATCGATTCCGTTTACCGCACTCGACATTACCTGCGCAAGCATTGATCGGCTCTCCCTTTATTCCTAAGCGTATTATATCGACGGGTTCTGCAATAGTCAAACAGTTGTGGGTTGCAATCCCGTAGTTGTCGAACGCCCGCCGGTCTGATATAATCGCGTTGATAATCAGGAGAAATGCAAACATGAGAATTCTTGAGACTGATCGCGATCCGGCAGGCGAGATAACCGCTGCGCTCAAACCGGTCGAGTCCGACGCAAACTTGGAATTGGAAAAGACAGTCCGCGAAATTATCGCAGATGTCAGAACGCGTGGTGATCAGGCGCTGATCGATTATGGCAGACAGTTCGACTCGCCGTATCTTGACCATCTTCCAGCTACCTCCGCCGAGTTTGAAGAAGCCTATTCCATCGTCGATCCTAGCCTGCTTGCCGCAATAAAGACGGCAAAGGCAAATATTGAGAAGTTTCACCGCAACCAGGTCCAGAAGTCCTGGATCGAGAGCAGTGAGGCTTTTACATACGGACAGATAGTCCGGCCCATTGAGAAAGTAGGCATATATGCGCCAGCGCGTCTGGCGCCGCTGCCCAGCACGGTCTTGATGACCGCTGTCCCGGCTGTTGTAGCGGGGGTCAAGGAGATATTACTTTGTTCTCCTCCCAGGGAGAACGGCAAAATAGACCCGACAATGCTGGTTGCCGCGCGCGAGTGCGGAGTAGAGAAAGTCTATGCGGTTGGTGGAGCGCCTGCAGCCGCCGCTATGGCCTATGGCACGCAGAGTGTGCCGAAAGTCGATAAGATCGTCGGCCCAGGCAATGCGTTTTTTGTGGAAGCCAAACGCCAGTTGTACGGAAAAGTTGGGATCGACCAACTGGCAGGCCCCAGCGAAATACTAGTGCTGGCCGATGACAGCGCCAACCCGACTTATGTGGCGGCGGATATTTTGTCTCAAGCGGAGCACGCCGAAGACTCACGGTGCGCACTTATTACAAACTCACGTCAACTCGCCGACGCAGTCCTGAAGGAAGTCCGCGCTCAGACTGATTTAGCCTTGCGAAGTGAGCTAATACATAAATCTCTGGATGGTTTCGGCGTGATCGTAATCACTCGTGATATGGACGAGGCTGTCGATCTGGCCAACGAGTTTGCGCCGGAGCACCTCGAGGTCGTGACTCGAAGCCCGTGGGAGACATTAAAGCGCATTAAGAACGCGGGTACAATCCTGCTCGGCGGTTATACGCCCGTGCCTTTGTGCGACTATGCAGCCGGCCCCAACCACACTTTACCAACCGGCGGCACAGCCAGGTTCAGCTCTGCTTTGAGTGTGGACGACTTCATAAAGAAGTCCGGCCTGCTTTCGTATAGCGAGGAAGCTCTATCAGCGATAGCGCCGACGGTCGTAGAGATGGCAAAAGCAGAGGGACTTGACGCGCATGCCAACACAATCCGAATAAGAACCAAGTGAATTTTAGATTTGGGATTTTATATTGAGTATTTTCCTTGAGTCTTGCGGTATTTGTTCAGGGCTATTAGCTCTCCACTCTCCGCTCTCATCTGAATATAAGGAGGCTTTATGGGGGACAGAAAAGCTGACATAGAAAGAAAGACCAAAGAGACGCAGATAAGCGTTTCAATCAATTTGGATGGTACCGGCGAAAGCACTGTCGATACCGGTATCGGTTTTTTTGACCATATGCTTACGCACCTCGCCAAGCACAGCCTTTGCAACCTTGTCGTTAAATGCAAGGGCGATCTTGAAGTCGATGCGCATCACACTGTCGAGGATGTAGGTATATCAATCGGCAAGGCGATTGCGCGCGCAGTCGGCGATAAGGCGGGTATCGTCCGCTACGGTTCATCCGTTGTGCCTATGGACGAGGCTCTGGTGATGACTGCGCTCGACCTGAGTGGACGCGGTGGCCTTGTATACGGCCTTCAGATCGAGAAAGAGATGATTGGCGCGTTCGATTCGGAGCTTACGCCTGAGTTTTTCAAGGCTCTGGTCAATAACGCTGGCATAAATGCTCACATACGCCAGCTCGACGGCTCCAACGCGCATCACATAGTCGAAGCGGCGTTCAAATCGTTCGCACGTGCGCTTCGCGAGGCTCTTTCTGCCGATGATCGTGTTAAGGGCATACCATCGACCAAGGGGATACTGTAGCCGCCGCACCATCAAACCTGAATTGAGGGGCGATATCATTGGGGTTTGACTTTACGAAAAACCAGAAGCTGGCTCTGTTGGCAATTGCGGGCATTGCTGCGATAGGGCTGTCCATATCTCATCTGCGCGGCGCTGTGAGCCGTTCCGGCGATGTCGTCATCACCGAACCGGATCAGGCTGGCTCAGCGAAAGTAATCGCGACAGGCAGCGACTCAACCCATGCCGGTTCCAACTCTAGTCGCAGAGTGATCTTCCAGGTCGCGGGATGTGTCAAAGCGCCGGGGGTCTATTCTCTTCCAAACGGCAGCCGCGTCTATGAAGCTATAAAGGCCGCAGGCGGCGCTAAAGATAATGCCGACATGCAGTCTCTAAACCTTGCCGCAAAGATTGAAGATGCTTCCAAGATAGTTGTCCCGGCTGTCGGTCAGAGTTCCGCATCTCCCATGAGTATGAAGGCGGCTGCCGGAATGGCAGGCTCTGCTCCGGCCAAAAGCTCCGGTTCAAAGTCGAGCAGCGATAAGCTTTCCAGGCCGGGCGAAGGCGTCGTACATATCAACTCAGCAAGCAGCGAAGAGCTTGAGCGGCTGCCCGGTGTTGGTCCGTCAACAGCCCAGAAGATAATTGATTTCAGGACTCAGTCAGGCGGTTTTAAGTCCCCTGAGCAGATGCTTGATGTCAAAGGCATCGGTCCAAAGAAGTGGGAGAAGATGCGAGCGTTTGTTACGCTTTAGTTCAAGGTGATGGTAATTTCACCTGAACTATTCGTGATGAGATCAATGTGTTCGCACACTGTCATTCCGAGCGAAGTCGAGGAATCTGCTTTGCGCTAACGTTTCAAAAGCATGTTTTGAATTCGTGTTAACGTGATTAAGAAAGCGGATGCGTCGCTCTTGTCAGTCTTGGAGTGGTTATGGTATAATTCATTAGTGAAATAGGATTTGAACCAGAAAGCATTTTTCCGAAAGGTGACACAATGAAAGCGGGAATCCATCCGAAATACCAAAAGGCGCAGGTTACATGCGCTTGTGGAAATACATTTGAGACCAGATCGACAGCGGACGAGATCAGAGTAGAAATTTGCTCCGCGTGCCATCCGTTCTTCACGGGCAAGCAAAAGATCATGGATACGGAAGGCCGTGTTGAGAAATTCCTTGCCAAGTATGGCATGAACAAGAAGACGGAAGAGCAATAGCTTTTTACCGATTACAAGTTTTTGGGGAAGCGATCTTGACGACTGCAGCGTCTGTCGTCGGGCGCTTCCTTTGCTTTTGTCTCGGGGAGGCAGGTGCGGTTTTGGCGGATCAAAAGAAAAAAGATTTCCATTACGGCGGCCAGGCTGTTATTGAAGGCGTAATGATGCGCGGGCCGAAGGATTACGGCATAGCCGTCAGGAAAGCCGACGGCGAGATTGTTACGCGCAAGGAAGATGTCGAAGGCATTCTCGGACGTTTCAAGTGGCTCAATAAGCCATTTCTGCGCGGCACTCTTGCGCTGATAGACTCAATGGTCCTTGGGATGAAGGCGCTTATGTTCTCTGCCGATATCGCCATGAAAGATGCCGCTGAAGCGGATGCAGCGGCGGGTGCTAAGTCGGGCAAGCAGGATAAAGCTCTGGCTCATGCCGAAGCCGATCTGGAAGCCGTCGAGAAAAAAGGCGGCAGCGTAAACGATATCGCGCTTAATGCTATGATGTTCGTTGGGCTTGCGCTGGGGCTTGCGATTTTTGTATATGTTCCGATCCTCATTACAAGACCGTTGAATTCACATGTTCACGTAAGATGGGAACTTACTGCCATCGAAGGCCTGGTAAAGATAGCCATATTTGTCGGATATGTTTTCGCCATTTCGTTTATGAAAGATATCCGGCGAGTGTTTCAGTATCATGGTGCCGAACACAAGACGATCAACGCCTACGAGTCCGGCGTCGATCTGACAGTCGATAATGTAAAGCGATACAGCAAAGTACATGTGCGCTGCGGGACCAGCTTTATATTTGTCGTGCTGATCACGAATATAATTGTCTACGCGCTGGTCGCTGACCAACTCCCGCACGGCAGTCTTACCGAGCACAATATAATCAGTACATTTATACGATGGGCTTATCATATTGCGCTGCTGCCATTTGTTGCGGGAATTGCCTATGAGGTCGGGGTCAGGTTCGCAGGAAATCACAAGGATGCATTCTTTACGAAGATGCTTATATTCCCCGGTCTGCTGATGCAGGGGATTACTACTCGCGAGCCCGAGCCTGATATGATCGAAGTGGCAATAAAGTCACTGGAGAGCGTGTTCGAAAGAGAAGCCGAGCACAAGGAAGAGGAAGTCGAAGTTGTTCGAGAAACTAGCTGATGTAGAAGACAGATACGCTGCTCTTGAGGAGCGACTTGCGGACCCGGAGATAGTTCAGGATCCGAAGGAGTATCACCAGGTCGCCAAAGCTCATGCGGACCTAGCCGGGATCGTAGCGAAGTGGCGTGAATATAAGCATATTCAAAATCAGCTTGCGAACACAGAAGAGATGCTTCACGATAAGCTCGACCCTGAACTTCGAGAACTTGCTCAGATCGAACTTGGCGAGCTTAAGGAGAAGATGCCCACAATTGAGCAGGAATTACGCCTTATGCTCCTGCCGAAGGACCCTAATGACGATAAGGACGTGATAGTCGAAATTAGAGCCGGCACAGGCGGTGAAGAGGCGGCCTTGTTTGCAGGCGACCTCCTTAGGATGTATACGCGCTATGCCGAGCGTCAGGGCTGGCGGGCAGAGCTGATGAGCGCTGAAGAGACAGGTATCGGCGGCTATAGGCAGGCCACGCTTGAGATCAAGGGCAAGGGCGCATACAGCAGGCTCAAGTTCGAGGGTGGGGTGCACCGCGTGCAGAGAGTCCCGGCTACCGAGTCGAGCGGACGCATTCATACTTCCGCCGCCACAGTGAGCGTGCTCCCAGAGGCTGAAGACATAGATGTTCAAGTCAATGATGATGACCTCGAGATAGATACCTATCGCTCTGCGGGCGCCGGCGGTCAGAACGTCCAGAAGAACGAGACGGCTATCCGTATTACTCATAAACCGACGGGTATAGTCGTGACATGCCAGGACGAGCGCTCCCAGCTTCAGAACAGGCTGCGCGCTATGTCGATATTGCGCGCCAAACTTCTTGATATGGAGCAGCAGGCTCAGCGCGAGGAGATTGACTCCGCGAGGCGGTTGATGGTTCGTTCCGGCGACAGGAGCGAGAAGAGCCGCACATATAACTACCCTCAAAACCGGATTACCGACCATCGGATCGATCACACGATCTACAACCTGCCTGCCTTTATGGACGGCGAGATTGACGATATGATAGACCGGCTCATTGCTGTCGACCAGGCTGATAAGCTGCAGTCTGTAAGCTGAGTGGAGAGTGGAGAGCGCAGAGTTTAAAGCGGGTCCACTCACTCTCGTGGGGGAGAATGCGCTCTATTGTCCATTCATGATATCCTGAAATATTCTGTCGAGCGTTTGGGGCAAGCAGGAGTAGACACTCCGCTGCTCGATTCCCAATTACTTATGGCAAAAGCTCTCGGCTGCACAAGGCTCGATGTAATCGCACATCCTGAACGTGAACTCTCCGACACTGAGCATAACACATTTCATAACCTGATTGAAAAGCGTGCCTCCCGATATCCTCTTGCCTACATCCTCGGCCATAAAGAGTTTTATGGCTTGGAGATCGAAGTCTCTCCGGGTGTGCTGATTCCAAGACCCGAAACGGAGACATTAGTAGACTTCTCAGTTTCGCATTTTCGCTCTTCCGCGTTTGCGCGATTAAATATAGCCGACATAGGCACAGGCAGCGGAGCCATAGCAATCGCAATTGCAGCAAATATTCCAGGCGCAATTCTATACGCGACCGAGATTTCATCTGACGCCCTGAAGGTGGCAAGGCGCAATATAGAGAACCATCAATTGTCGGATAGAGTCATTCTGATCGAAGGCGATCTTGTGGAGCCGCTTAAAAGTCTTGGCGTCCAGTTCGATGCAATAGTCTCTAATCCGCCGTATATACCCAGCGCCGATATTGAAACGCTGGAGCCTGAAGTTGCCGTATATGAGCCAAGGGCTGCTCTCGACGGCGGCTCGGACGGTCTTGACGCCTACCGCGATCTGCTTCCCAATTCGCTGGGTCTCTTGAAAGAGAATGGCTTTATAGCAGTGGAAGTCGGTATTGGTGAAGCTCAGTTGGTAGAGGAGATTGCAATGTCCGCGGGTTATTGCGAGACGCAAATCATCAAAGATCTTTCCGGCATAGATAGGGTTGTAATTGCTGTAAAATAGTGATTACTTTAGCCCCCTCTCCTGGGGGAGAGGGACGGGGTGAGGGCGCTACGTATGGCACAAGGATCAGGTCCGGAGTCAATAGAACGCGCTAGGCAGTTGAGGAGACAGCAGACACCTATTGAAGCGCTTTTGTGGAAGCACCTGCGCGCAGGCCAGTTGGCAGGATATAAGTTTCGTCGCCAACATCCTATTGGCAAGTTTATTGCTGATTTTTGTTGCGAAGAAGCCTGTCTGATTGTTGAGGTTGATGGCGATACACATGCTCAAAACGAAGCATATGATGCAAATCGAACCGCAGTAATTAAGAGCTTGGGATATAGAATCATACGGTTTACGAACAGGGAAGTTCTTGGAAATATTAACAACGTGCTTGAGTTTATATTAAAAGAATGTAATAGTTACGGGAGGTAGCGCCCTCACCCTAACCCTCTCCTCCGGGAGAGGGAACTGGTTGTGTGTTCAATACAGTGAAAGTTTTACAGGTTGATGCAAAAAAACCGGACACTGCAGCAATAAAGACGGCTGCGGACGCAATAAGACGCGGAGAACTGGTCATATTCCCGACCGAGACTGTCTACGGCCTTGCCGCTGATGCACTCAACGAGGATGCTGTGAGAAAAATCTTTCAGGCAAAGGGCAGGGCTGAGACACATCCGCTTCCAGTGCAAGTGGCAGGAATAGAACAACTGAGTATGGTGGCCTTGGAAGTCTCGGAGAAAGCAAAACGTCTTGCGGCCGGATATTGGCCTGGTCCGCTTACAATAGTGATAAAGAAAAACGAATCCGTATCGGACCTGGTAAGCGGCGGGCTGGACACAGTCGGCGTGAGGGTTCCGGATCACCCTGTCGCTCTTGCGCTGCTTAATGAGCTTGGCACGCCGATAGTAGCCACAAGCGCTAATCTATCGGGTAAAGAGCCGCCAAAGAGCGCCGGGCAGGCGATTGAGCAGATAGGAGACAAAGTCTCGGTGGTTTTGGACTCGGGAGAATGCAAGATAGGTGTGGCATCTACGGTCTTGGATGTCAGTGTCGATCCGCCAAAGGTTCTGCGTCTTGGGACTATTGACCGTGAGCAGATAAAGCAGGTTATGATGAACAAAAAGACATACAGAGCGGCCCAGTGGAAGGTAAAATCGCGCTCTGAGATGAAAGATATAGTCGAGCAGGCGAAGAGCGAGGGCAAGAAAGTCGTTTTCACAAACGGCTGCTTCGATATTCTTCATATCGGGCATGTAAGGTATCTACAGGATGCCCGTGCACTGGGTAATATACTTGTGGTCGGAGTAAATGCCGATGAGACCGTGCGCAAACTCAAGGGCGATGGGAGACCGGTAGTGCCGCAGTCGGAGCGAGTCGAGGTGCTTGCAGCTCTCGAATGCGTAGACTATGTGACCGTATTCGATGAAGACACACCGATTGAGCTGATTGCGGCTATAAAGCCCGATATTCACGTCAAGGGCGGCGATTATAGACCTGAGGATCTGCCTGAGACTGAAGTTATGCGCAAAATTGGCGGGCTTGTCCGGGTGATCCCGTATTCAGGCACGAACACAGAGGGGCACTCCACAACGCATCTGATAGAAAAGGTAACAGGTAACAGGCAATAACCTGTTGCTTGTCTCATAACGAGGGTAGCATGATAGTTTCATACGTTCTTATAATAGGTGTTATGCTTGTTCTGGTTGTCGGAGGGATCGCGCTTATCGCGATGGGCAATGCGCATATTCTGCCGTCATTGGTCCCTTTGGCGCCATTACTGGTTGCTGTCGGCTCGGTTTTACTTATATTGGCCGAGTGCCTCCTGGTTTTCGGTAATAAAGAGGACCGCCGCGGAGCTGTTCGTGACTTTGGCTATCTCTTCCCAACGCTGCTCATAAGCCTTTGCTTGTGGTGGCTCGCGCAGCATTTTTTATGGTAGGTTTAGACTAACGCTTCTTAACCACATTCTTCGACTTGCCATTCAAGAAGCTCTCTATATTATCAACCGTGGTGTCGATAATCCTCTGCTCTGCCTCTACTGAGTAGAACGCCACATGCGGCGTGATTATCACATTGTCTCGATGCAGGAGGGCATAGCTGTGGACTATAGCGCGCAGTTTTTCTACAGGCAGCGTATCCGATAGCAATTGCGCTTCTTCTTTAATAGACTCCTCTCCTTCGAGCACGTCCAGCCCGGCTGCAGAGAGTATACCTCCATCCAGCGCTTTCACAAGAGCCTCTGTTTCAACTACTGCCCCGCGCGATGTATTTATGAGGATTGCGCCTCGCTTGATCTTGCCGATATTGTCTTTGTTTATAAGGTGATATGTGTCTTTTATGAGAGGAACGTGGAGGGTGATGATATCACTTTCGGCCAGTAGATTATCCAGCGACGTATATTCAAAACCAAGCACCTCAGACAGGATTGGCTGTGGAAACGCGTCATATGCCACCACTCGCATACCGAACCCTCGTCCGATCCTGATGCTGTGCAGACCGATAGCCCCGGCTCCGATGACTCCCAGTGTTTTACCATACAGATCAAAGCCTCGCAGCCCTTCTATGTTAAAGTCCAACTGATTTGCGCGCATTACGGCCGTCTTCATTTTCCTGGTGAGACCAAGTATCAGCGCGAAAGCGTGTTCGGCGACGGTATTCTCGCCGTATCTTGGGACGTTGCAGACCGTGATCCCGCGTTTGTCACACTCTCGAATATCAACATGATCAAAACCGGTGGATCTGGTCGCTATGAGCTTGAGGTTAGGCAGTTTATCCAGGATTGCCTTGTCGATTTTTGAGTATATGAATACCGATATAACGTCGGCATCGGCAGCCTCCTGCACATTCGACTCATCGAGTATCTTGTTGATCATCTTTGTCTGATGAGGCGCAAGAGAGCTGTCGGCTAGATATTCGCGAACCCAGTCTTCAACTTCAAAAAACACAATCTTCGTATCAGGCAATTAATCCACCTCCAGCATTAGATTTCTACTACTTGTAACAATATCCCTTCTCGCTTCATTGCAGATAATGGCGGGATTAGGACGTATGAGGCGCGCCTCTTATCAGCCACTGTATAGTCCTCTTAAATAGCATGCAAAATATTTAACAGTCTATACTTGACATTCATATGCCTGCATGCTAAATTGCAAACAATACTGAATGACATGAAAATTGCGATTTGGAATTAGCGAGGGTAATCGGATGACAAGGATTTGTTTGGGCGTAGTTCTTGCAGTTTTACTCTTATTATTGCCGGTCGCGTTATTCGCATCGGTTGAACAGTCACAAACGACCGGCTGCGTTTGTAACGCTATTGCACAGCCGAACGGCACAATTGTCAATCTGTCTGCCGTCTTCGTTGACAATGTGATTGGGGATTATGCATTTGTTCGAGATATTTTTAGCACAAGTCCTCCCTGTATCTTACCTGTCTATCTCAAGACATTCATCGTGAAAAATGGCTGGACGCTGAATATCACGGGTAAGATGGCGACAGTCGGCTCTTACCGCGTGCTTGTGGCGCGGCAAATATCAGTCTACACAGATGTCGACGGCAAAGAATTCTGTGTGCCTTTCCCATTTCGAGCAGAAGATAAATGGCCGTATATAAAAGATGCTGAGACCGCGGTCTCGACAGCGGACGCCGACCCGACACTGCCCCCGGTCCCCGAATCTGAGCCGGTAGAGTCGGAGCCGCTTGCCGCATCACCTGGAACAGTCGCATATGTGAAGCTGAACAGCGGCGAAGTGGATTTGACGGGCAAGTTGGTAACGGCAGTCTATTATGTTAACGGTTCGGTCTCGTTTTTCTATATTCAGGAGCCTGTCACCGGCGGCAATGGAATCAAAGTCGTGCCGCAGGTATCGGTTCCGCTCGAACCTGGAAATATCGTCACTATCGACGGCAGTCTGATAAGCGGTGAATCGTCCGGCGAGGCGTATATATACGCCGCCAGTGTCAAGTGCACGGGTTCGATGAAACGCCCGGGACCGGCAGGGATGATAAGTCGATCTGCTGCGGGCGGCGAGTTCGGTGAGCAGCCTGCACTCTATATGCATACATCAGACCAGACCGCATCCGGCGGTCTGAATCCCGTCGGCACGCGCGTGAGAGTGTGGGGAAGTGTAACCAATACCACGACAGAAAACGGTCATGCTGCTTGCTGGATAGATGACGGCTCGGGACTTACGACCGCATCGAATACCGGCTTGAAGGTCGTCTACTGGAACCCGAATGACGCACCGAGCGGTCAAACATACATACAAGGAGGCAATTGCGATAGACGTTATTTTGAGCGCATTTTATGCCGACAGCTGATTTCATAAGTAGCCTTGAATGTCTCAGAGTTCAAAAGCGAGCAACAAACTGGCACATCCGGCAGTATTTCAGCCT